>JBEVJO010000357.1:0-13242 GCA_040510175.1 Caulobacterales bacterium | reverse complement strand
TTATCGGGATATTCCGATCAACGCGCTGTTGGTCTTCAATATCGTTTTCGGGATCTCGGTTGAAGATTTGAGCGAAGGCGGCGGGCCGTTTCTCGGCGTTGAAGCGCTGGAATATCTTGAGCCTGTTTATGCTGGCGACACAATCCGTGCACAGAGCGAGGTTATTTCCGCGCGCCCGTCGGACAAGCGGGAAAACTACGGCATCGTCACTTGGCGCACCGAAGGCTTCAACCAATTGGACCAGAAAATCATCGAGTTTCGCCGCACCAATCTCGTCAAAAGGGCACGCTGATGGAATCGATCGCCAGAGAAGGGCAATCGTCCCGCTTCACTGAAGAACGCCGCATGATCCAAGAGGTGGCGCGCGAATTCTCCATGAAGGAGGTGCTACCGGTCGCCAACAAACTCGACCCGATCCAGGGCGATATCCCCGGTGAACTTCGAGATAAAATGGCGGAGATGGGCTATTTCGGGATTCTGATTCCGGAAGAATATGGCGGCCTTGGTCTCGGCGCCTTTGAATATTGCCTGATCACGGAAGAACTGGCGCGCGCCTGGATGAGCGTCGCGAGCTTGATCGCGCGCGGCAACGGCTTGTTCGGCGTGTCCTATATGTCCGAGGCGCAGAAGCAGGATTTTTTGCCTAAGGTTGCGCGCGGCGAATGGCTGGGCGCTTATGCGCTGTCCGAACCAAATGCTGGCTCTGACATCGCGAATATCACCTGCCGGGCAAAAAAGGTGGGTGATGAATGGTCCATCACCGGGAATAAATATTGGTGCACCTTCGCTGATGGCGCCGATTACATCATGGTGCTGGCGCGCACGGGCGAGCATGATCCGAAGAAGCCGCATGTCGGGATTTCCGCGTTTACTCTGCCGAAGCCGCGCGGCGAATTGCCCAAGGGCGTCTCCGGCAATCCAATTCCCAAGATCGGCTATTTCGGTTGGAAGACCTGGGAGCTTGCGTTCGACGATTGCAGGTGCCCGCTCGACGCAATTGTCGGCGATGAAGGTCAGGGCTTTTATCTGGCGCAGAATGGGCTTGAGACGGCGCGGGCGCATACCGCTGCGCGGTCGATCGGTCTGGCGCGCGGCGCCCTCGAAGATTCCATTGCCTATGCCAAGGGCCGTTCTCAGTTCGGCAATCCCATCGCGGAGTTTCAAGCGATCCGGTTCAAGATCGCGCATATGGCGACGGAAATCGAGGCATCGCGTCAGCTGATGTATTCCGTCTGCGAGGCGATCGACACAGGCCAAAGGTGCGACCTCGAAGCGGGGATGGTCAAATATTACGCGGCTGAGATGGCCGAGCGCGTGACCAGCGAAGGACTGCAAATCCACGGCGGCGCGGGTTACACGACGCTTTATCCGGCGGAGCGCTATTGGCGCGACGCACGCCTGACGAAAATCTTCGAGGGCACGTCCGAAATTCAGCTGCGCATCATTTCCGATAAATTACTCGGCCGCGCCGGTGGAAGGAGAGGGGCATGAACGCTCCGATCTTCAATCATCAAGGCTATTTCGAAGACTTTACAGTGGGCGACGTACTGAAGCACGCGCGCGGTAAGACTGTGTCAGAACTCGATAACGTCCTGATCACCAACATGGTGCTCAACACCGCCGAGCCGCACTTTAATGAGCATGCGGCGCAAAAAGACCCGATGTTCAAACATCGGATTGTCTATGGCGGCGTGAATTTCTCTATGGTGATCGGCCTGGCGGCGCAAGACACGGCGCAGCGCGCCATTCGCGAATTATCGATGGATAAGATTCGGTTGTTTGCGCCGGTCTATCATGGCGACACGCTTTATGCGTATTCGGACGTGCTGGCGAAAGAAGACCATGCGGAGGGCGGCATCGTGACCTTCCTGCATCGCGGCTTCAACCAAAACGACGTGCTGATTTATTCCGGTGAACGGCGCGTGCTGCTGCAGAAGCGGCCTCCGGCGGGCTAACGATTTTTGTAGTTGCCGGCGCGGCGCTCTCTTGTCGCTGCGACGGCCTCGCGCAAATCCTCGCTGGCGATGCAGTCCATCTCCTCGACCATGGCGCGATCCGCGGCGTCTCCGGTCCGTGCCGCCGCGATGGCGTTGAACGCGCGTTTGGTGCTTTGAACCGCCATCGGCGGCAATGAGGCAATTTTCTCTGCAATCTGGCGGGCTACGGGCAGGGCGTCTTCGGGATTGTCGACCAGGTCGGTAATGAGGCCCAATTGATGCGCTTCGGGTGCTGCAAGGCTGTCGCCCGTGAGCAAAATACGGCGTGCTCGATTGAAACCGATTGCCGCTGACCAAGTGATGGCGCCGCCATCGCCTGCGGTGAGGCCGATCAAAACGTGTGGATCGCCGATTTTGGCGCCGCGCCAGACCACGCTAACGTCGCATGCGGTCAAAACGGTGGCGCCGACGCCTGCCGCATGGCCCTGAGCTGCTGCGACGATGGGTACTTCGATTTCGCTCAATTGCCGGAAGATATTTCGGCCTTCGTTTAGGGTGCGATCACGCAAGGCTTTATCGGCGTTCAAGCACAGCAAATAATCAAAATCGCCGCCGGCGCTGAAGGTCTTGCCTTGCGCGCTGATCAGAATGACACGGATGTCTTTATTCGCGCGCAGCGTGCTCAAGGCGTTCGAGAATTCGCTGTGCAGGGCTTCGTCAAAGGCGTTGCCACGGTCCGGCCGGCGAAATTCAAGCGTGGCGACATGGCCGGAGACGTCAAGCGCCAGCGCCGTATAAGTCATTGTGTACGAACTCGCTTTTGAGATTTGATCATAGCGTTGGTCAGCATGTAATTCCGGACCATCACCTTGAGCGTCTCCGTGGTGCTGTCCATTTCTTTGATGTCGCGCGCAAAAATTCGCGTCACGGTAAGGCCGCGAAAAAACATGACCACGAGACGGCGACAATCCTTAATCACGTCCGCGGGGACCTCGTCGCCGAACACATGTTGCCAATAACCACGATAGTCTTGGGTCGCGCGCCGCATCGAATGTCGGACGGCGTCTCTCAATGCCGGGTCGGATGCGGTGGACGTCCAGATGTCTAAGACGGCGAGATAGTAATCAGAGCGAGAGACCTCGCGCAGATTATCAATCAGAGTGTCCAAGCGCCGCGCCAGCGGCACATTCATGTTGGCGACGCTTACCTCGAACGATTGTTTTACTTTCGCTTCCACATCCAACAGGATCGCAAAAACCAGCTCCGTCCTGCTGGCGAAGTGATGTTGGATCGCGCCGCGCGTGAAGTCAGCGCGTGTCGCGATGTCGGCGAGTGTTGTATTGTGGAAGCCCTTCTCCGCGATCAGTTCAATCGCGGCATCCATAAGCTTGGCTCGCGCGACCGCCGTACGTTCTTGTTGCGTCCGCCGTTGCTTTGGAGCCGCCGGCCCTTTTGCCCCGCCCGCCATGACAACTTCCTTCACCACCCAAATCAAACCTATCGCAAAAACGTTTTTCAATCCAGTTTCATATGACTAGACGGGTTTGCTGCGCCCAAACCAGAGCCTTTGCGCTCTCGCCGGTTGATAGTCATAAACATCCCATCTAGAATGTATGTTTGTAGTTGAAGGGTTTCAGGCGATCGTGTCAAGCTGGACGGCGACGAAGCATGCCGATTAAAAAATCGGTCTTAAACCGGGCTTTATCCGGCTCAAAGGTGAGGAATGGCCACAGGCATTTGCGATAAGGTCGCCATTATCGGCATGGGCTGCTCCGCCTTTGGCGAGCGCTGGGACGCCGGTGGTCATGATTTGCTCGTCGAAGCGTTTGACGAAGCGCTTGCCGATTCAGGGATCGACCGTACGCAGATTGAGGCGGGCTGGTATGGCTCATGCGTCGACGGTTTGAATGTGGGCGGCTCCGCTGTTCCGGCGTCGACGGCGCTGCGGCTGGGGCGCATCCCATTTACTCGCGTTGAAAATATGTGCGCCACCGGAACCGAAGCATTGCGCGGCGCGGCCTATGCGGTCGCCTCCGGGGCCGTGGATTTTGCCCTCGCGATAGGCGGTGAGAAGCTAAAGGATGCAGGCTATGGCGGTCTGCCGGCGCCGTTCCGCGGCACCTTCAATGATATGTGGCTCCCGACGTCCGCGGCCCCGGCGGGCTTTGCGCAGCTCGCAGCAGGCTATGCGGGGACTCACAAGATCGACAAAAAAGACCTGAAGCGCGCGATGGCGCACGTTTCTTGGAAGAGTCACCAGAACGGCGTCAAAAGCCCCAAGGCGCACCTCCGCCGCGCCGTGGAGATGGACACTATCCTCAACGCCCCGATGATTTCGGAACCGCTCGGTTTGTATGATTGCTGCGGCGTCTCGGACGGCGCGGCAGCGGCGATCGTAACCACGCCGGAGATCGCGCGGTCGCTGTTCCCCGGTGAGCCGCTGGTGACGATCAAGGCGCTGCAATTGTCGATCACGGATGGCATGGAATCCAGCACCGATGGCTGGGACGGCGCCTCGGTGATCAACACGCAGGTCGCCAGCGCTCGAGCCTACAAAGAAGCGGGCATCACCAATCCGCGTCAACAACTCGGCCTCACCGAAGTGCATGATTGTTTCTCGGTTACGGAATTGGTGACGATGGAGGATCTGGGGTTGTCGGCGCCGGGCCGGGCAGTGTTTGACATTCTGGACGGCGCCTATGACGCGGGGGGCGAACTTCCCTGCCAGATCGATGGCGGTTTGAAATGTTTCGGCCATCCGATCGGGGCCTCGGGCCTGCGCATGGTCTATGAATTGTATGGTCAGTTGAAAGGGCGAGCCGGCGCGCGCCAATTGGGTGACGTGTCGTTGGGATTGGCGCACAATCTGGGCGGGCCGCCGTCGGCCGGGATCGCGGCGGTCTCGATCATCGGCTTGGCGCGTTGAGCGGAATACGCTTTTCTCGGCGCCAAAGTTTCCCTTGCCGCGCGCGTTCACGCCATGGGAAAGTACGCATGCGAACGGGAAGAGAAGTTTAGGAGTGGTGGAATGTCGTCGGGAGTTTTGACGGGCAAGGTTGTAATCGTCACAGGCGCGGGCGGTGGAGTCGGCGCCGAAATCGCGAAGCTTGCGGGCGCACAAGGCGCCAGCGTTTTGGTGAATGATTTGGGCGGCGCGGCGTCCGGCGGCGGCGCCGACACAGGGCCGGCGGATCAAACCGTCGAAACAATCCGGGCAGCGGGCGGCAAGGCCGCGCCGAGCTACCGGTCGATTGCCGAATGGGACAGCGCGCACGGCATCATCCAGGACGCGCTGGACGCGTTCGGCAAAATCGACGCGGTGGTCAACAATGCGGGCATCTTGCGCGACATCATCTTCCACAAAATGCAAAAGGAAGATTGGGATCTGGTCCGTCAGGTGAATCTGGACGGCTATTTCTACGTCTCTCGCGCTGCCGCGCCGCACTTCAAGGAACAGGGCAGCGGCGCCTTTGTACACATGACCTCGACCAGCGGTTTGGTCGGTAATATGGGCCAAGCAAACTATTCGGCGGCGAAATTGGGCGTCGCCGGTTTATCGAAGTCGATCGCGCTGGACATGAAGCGCTTTAACGTCCGCTCGAATTGCATTTCGCCATTCGCGTTCACGCGCATGGTGGGCACCATTCCGGCTAACGACGAAGTCAACCGCAAGCGTCTGGAAGTTGCCAAGCGCATGACGCCGGACAAGATTGCGCCGTTGGCGTGCGCATTAGCGTCGGATGGCGCCGCCGACGTGACTGGGCAGATTTTCGGCTCGCGGATGAACGAAATCATCCTATTTAATCAGCACCGCCCGATACGGACCTCGCAGACCGCAGAAGGCTGGACACCGGAAACGGTGTTGAGCCACGCCTTGCCGGCAATGCGCCCAAGTTTCATGCCGCTGGATGTCTCCAGCACGGTCTTCACTTGGGACCCGTTCTGATTGGATGACGCGCCATGAAAACCCCTAAAGCCTTCTTCAAACCGCTGGCGATCGGCGCACCTGCGCCATTGCGTGAGCTGCCGCCGCGTGTCGAGCGCGTCATCCACTTCGTGCCGCCACATCTGGAGAAGGTGCGGGCCAAGATCGGTGAAACCGCCAAGCAATGCGACGTTGTCTTGGGCAATTTGGAAGACGCAATTCCGGCCGACCAGAAAATCAATGCCCGCCACGGCTTTATTGCAATGGCGAATTCCTTCGATTTCGCGAGCGTCGGCACGGGTCTTTGGACGCGCATCAATTGCTTGAACTCGCCATGGATGCTGGATGACGTGACAGAAGTTGTCGCGGGCGTCGGCGATCGCCTGGATGTGCTGATGATGCCGAAGGTCGAAGGGCCTTGGGACATTCACTTCATGGATCAGTTGCTGGCGTCTCTGGAAGCCAAGCACAAAGTATCCAAGCCGATCCTGATCCACGCAATTTTGGAGACGGCCGAAGGCGTCGCGAATGTCGAGGCGATCGCCGCGGCGAGCCCGCGCATGCAGGGCATCTCCCTCGGGCCTGCCGACTTGGCGGCGAGCCGGGCGATGAAAACTACGCGTGTTGGCGGCGGGCATCCCGGTTACAACGTGATGGAAGACCCACGCGCTGATGGCGGGCCGCGCGCTGGCGTCCAGCAGGACTTGTGGCACTACACGGTCGCCAAGATGGTCGATGCGTGTGCAACGGTGGGCATCAAATCGTTCTACGGTCCGTTCGGCGACATCGCCGATCTGGCCGCGTGCGAGCAGCAATTCCGTAACGCCTTCATCATGGGGTGCTCTGGCGCATGGTCGCTGCATCCAAGTCAAATCGATGTGGCGAAGCGCGTCTTCAGTCCGGAAAAATCTGAAGTCGAATACGCCAAGCGCATTATCGCCTCGATGCCGGATGGCGCTGGGGTTGCGATGCTCGATGGCAAGATGCAGGACGACGCCAGCTGGAAGCAGGCGAAAGTGGTTTTGGATTGCGCTCAACAAATTGCGGCGCGCGATCCGGCGTTCAAGGAATTGTACGGATTCTAGTGCGCCGTTTGCGGCGCGATCAAAGAACGGCGCGGCGTGAGCGCATCAAAGCGCCGGACAACGGCGGGAGGAAAGACGATATGGAATTAGTCGATAAGATTCGCTCCGCTTACGAGCTTGAGCAAAAGAACGGCGTCAAGAAGGTCAGTGATCCAAGCGAGGTTCCCGCGAACTTTGGAGCGCTCACCCATGAGTGGCTCACAAAAATTCTATGCAAGTCAGCGCCCGGCGCTCAAGTCACTGGCTTCAGCTTTGACGAACGCGACGACGGATCTTCCAATCGCCGCCGCATCTTCCTCGAATACAATGACGCCGGCCGCACTGCGAATATGCCCAAGACGGTGTTCTGTAAGGCCGCAGAGAATCTGCAAAATCGCATCGTCTTGGGCATGTCGGGCTGCTCGCGGGACGAGGCGAACTTCTACAATCATGTGCGCGAGCGATTGGATCTTCTGGCGCCACGCGCATTTTGGGCGGGCTTTGACCCGAACAATTTCGCTTATTTAATCGTCATGCACGATATGGGCGCCGACGTAACTTTCCCGACTTTCAAAAATACGCTGACCCGCGCCCAAGTCGAAAGCATGGTCGACACGATGTCGCGCTATCATTCGAAGTTTTATCAGAGCCCCGAATTGGGCGGCGCGACGTTGCCGTTTCGTCCTTGGAGCAAATTTTGGACCGATCAAACAGACATGTTGGTCGGCTACGAAGAGTATTGCGACAAGGGATTTGAGGCGGGCGAGAGCGTCATTCCATCCAAGGTCTTCAAGCGCCGCTCCGAGGTCTGGAGCAAAACCCTGGCGTCGGCCGCGCGTCACGATGAACTGCCCAAAGGGCTTATCCATTGCGACGTGCACATCAAGAATTGGTTTGTGCGCAATAGCGACGGCGCCATGGGGCTGCATGATTGGCAGATCGTCAATATCGGCCATTGGAGCCGCGACTTCGTCTATGCGATGGCCACTGGGATGACGGTTGAGCAGCGTCGTGATTGGTTCGACGACATGCTGACGCTCTATCTCGATAAAATGGAAGCGCTCGGCGTTCCCCGCATCAGCAAAGACGACGCGATGCTGAATCTGCGCCAGCAGCTCTTCTCGGTGCTCGCATTCTGGACGATCACGCTGCGGCCGACGCCTGCGATGCCGGATATGCAGCCGGAAGACACGACCATGGAAATGATCCGCCGCATCACGACGGCGATGGACGACTACGACTCGATGAACAGCTTCTAAGCCTACCGGTTGCGATAATTCCCTGGACGTTTGTTAATCGCGGCGTCCAGGGCTTCCATCGCATCCTCGCTCATGAAGCTGTGCTGTTCGGCGAGAAGGGATGTTTCAATCACCGAGCCGTTGCGATGCGCGGCCAGGCTGTTGAACACTTTCTTGGTGCCTTGCACGGCGACCGGCGGCAATGCGGCGATGCGCTTCGCGATGGCTTCGGCTGCGGGCAGGGCCTGCGCGGGCTCATCGACCAGATCGGTCACGAGGCCGAAGGCGTAGGCTTCCTGCGCCGTAATCATATCCCCTGTGAGCAACATGCGCTTGGCCCGCGTCGCGCCGGCCGCCGAACTCCAGCTCAAGACGCTGCCGTCGCCCGCCACGATGCCTGCGACGACATGCGGATCGCCAAGTTTGGCCAGTTTCCACGCCACAATAACGTCGCACGACGTGACGATCGTTGCGCCGAAACCCAGCGCATGTCCGTGCACGGCCGCGACCATCGGCACGATCTGGCTGTTCAGCAGGCCAAAAATATCCAGCGCTTCGCGTTGCGTGCGCCGCTGCAGGTCAGGGTCCTCGCGCAATTGCTTGAGATATTCAAAATCGCCGCCGCCGAGGAAGGTTTTACCCTGGGCTTGCAGGATTAAAACCCGGGCATCCATGTTCAGGCGTACATCGGTCAAGGCGTCGCAAAATTCGCGATGCATTACGGCGTTGAAGGCGTTGTGGGCTTCCGGCCGGCGAAATTCCAGCCGCGCGATAGGGCCTTCATAAGTCAGGCCGATGCACTCAAACACGTCGTTTTCTCCTTCCAACTTCCTTCACATGGAAAGTGGAGTAAGGCAGCCTTATCAATTGCAACGCGATGTTATGCCAGCTAACAACGCAGTCAACGGAAAGCATGTTTCAGTGCGCTTTTCTAAAAGCGCCGCGGAATTGTAAGAGGCTGGAATGTCCAAAATTCTCGAAGGCGTGCGGGTCGCTGATTTCGGAAAGTATATTGATGCGCCTTATTGCGCATCCCTGCTGGCGGATTTCGGCGCGGAGGTTATCCGCGTTGAGGATGTTGGCGGCGGCGTGGACCGCCGCGTCGTGCCGCTCGGAGAGGAAGACGCCGGCGCGTCATTCTTCGCCTGTAATCACAATAAAAAGAGTCTTTCGCTGAACACGACGACGGACGAAGGTAAAAAGGTTTTCGCCAAGCTGATTTCCTCCGTAGACGTGGTGATCGCCAGTTTGCCGCCGAGGGCGCTTGCCGCCGCGGGATTGGATTACGAAACGCTGCGCGCGATAAAGCCGGACATCATCCTGACCAGCGTCAACGCTTTTGGCTCCGGCGGACCCTGGAGCGATCGTGTCGGCTTTGACGGCGTTGCGCAGGCCATGTCCGGCCTTTGCTACATGACCGGTTATCCCGGCGATCCCCAGAAAGCTTATGGACCTTATGTCGATTTCAGCACCGGCATGTTCGCGGCGCTGGGCACGATGGGCGCAATCCAATGGAAACAAAAAACCGGCGAAGGCCAGCACGTCGAAGCGGCTATGGTGCTGGCCGCCTTGGTGCCGGCGATGCCTTTGTTGACGGAGCAGGGCGTCACCAACATCAATCGCAAACCGGCGGGCAATCGCAGCCAGGTCGGTGCGCCCGCCGATATGTTCAGCACCAAGGATGGCGGCCGCTTCATTATGCAGGTGTCCGGTGACGACATGTATAGGCGCTGGGCTAAGTTGATGGGCGATGAAACCCTGATGACGGATCCGCGCTTTAAAACAGACGGCACGCGCGTGCGGGAAGGCGGATTTCTCAGTCAGCGCATGCAGGAATGGAGCAGCCAACAAACCTTGGATGAGGCGCTCACAGCGCTCGCCAAGGCGAAGTTGCCCACGGGTCCGGTCCTGAAGCCACAAGAAGTGCTTGAGCACGAGCATTTGCAGGCTTTGCGAACGTTCGACTGGGGCGATTATCCAGGGATGCCGCACGCCGCGCCGATGCTGCGGCCGCCGGTGCGTCTGTCAGGCTCGCCGCTGAAAGATCCCACGCCGCCGCCTTTGGCCGGCGCCGACACGAACTCCGTGCTGTCGGATTTGGGATTCGACTCAGCGCAGATCAACGCGCTGCGCGAAAATGGAATTGTCTAACCGGCTTGGATGCCTGCAGGGACGAGAAGATGGCTGAGAAATTGTCCGAGGAACGCAAGCGCGAATTCATCGCGGTCGGCGACATCTATCACAAATGGCTGACCGGCTTGTTGCTCGCGATCGCCAGCCGGGCGGGCGCAACGCGCGGCGCCGAAGTGGTGTTTCAATCCTTCCGCCGCCAACAACTCGAAAAGTTTCTGCCCGGCCTGGAGAAACTTGGCCTCGCCGGAAAACCGCATGCGGTCGCGTGCGCGCAATATCATTATCTGTCGAACGCGCTCGGTGGCGCCAAGGTCGAATGGATACCCGAGAGCGACAAGAAATCCTGGGTGCGCTATTTGCCGCCGCGCTGGATTTTCGATGGCGTTGCGATCTGCGGCATTCCTACGGAAATGAGCCGCGCGATGATGTATGGCTGGCACGCCAATAACGGCGTGCTGCTCGGCAATCCGCGGCTGGGCTTCGTCAACACCTCGCAGACCACAGACGGCGGCGTCGGCTCCGTCGGTTACTACATCGAAGAAGATCGCGACCTCGCGCCGCATGAGCGCTTGCGTTTCGCGCCGGGCGAGCAGCCGCCCGCAACCAAGGGCGAACTGCCAAGCGTGGCGTGGGATGAAGACCGTCTGGCGAAGGTCAAGCGCGCCTACAGTATGGAATATGTTCGCTCGTTGATCCAAGCGATGTGTCAGGTTCTGGGGCCAGCGGATGCGGGCGCCATCGGGCGCATCGCGGGCAAGCAGATCGGCATGCAATTTCACGACGAAATCTGCGCGCGCTTCGGCGCTGATCCTCTGGCGCCGAACGCTATCGCTTCGTTTGCATCTTTACTGACACGTTTCCTCGACGCCGGCGGCGAAAAGGTCAGCGTCGAAATTTCACCGGACGGCAAAGAGGCGCGCGTGCGTCAGGAAAGCTGGCGCTTTGCCGAAGGCCTGACGCTGCCGCCTGAAGGCTTTGAAGCCTGGAACGGATTGCTGGAAGGTCTAGCCGGTATGCACGGCGCGAATATCGGCGTGCGCTTCACGACAGTTCAGCGTCGTGATCTTGGCGATCCGTGCTTTGAATGGCGGATTTGGTAGGCGGGACCTGATCGGCGAAAGGGTGTGACAAATCGAGCGCCTCAATGACGGCCTCAACGGGCGTACCTTCGGGGATAATCTGGTAAGCGCCGGGTGCGCTGCCAAGCACAACCGTTACCGCCTTCTTTGGACAGATATCAAAACAACCTACTTCGATAATACCGATCTCAGCGCGCCGGCCTTTGCGCAGATTCAGCGCTTTTTGCAGCGCCTTGGACAGGCGCTTTCGGCTTTTATCGCCGAAACCGCCGTGCACTTTCTTGGAGCATTTGCGGCAGATCAAAACGGTCTCGCGCCAGTTGTTCCTGCGCTGGCTGATCATCGGGGACTGCGTCATCACCTTAAGGATCGTTGGACGGCGCGGAAGCTGTCAATCCAATTCGGGGATGGCGTGCAGCGCGGTTTCCTTATTAGAACGCCCAAGCGATATTAACGGAGGCGGACTTGGCGAAATCGGTGACCATGTACGGCATCAAAAATTGCGACACGATAAAGAAGGCGCGCACCTGGCTCGACGATCACGGCGTCAAATATGCTTTCCACGATTACAAGAGCGAGGGCGTGACCAAGGAGACGCTGCAAAGTTGGATGAAAACTGTCAGCTGGGAAGTGTTGCTCAACAAAGCAGGCACAACCTTCAAGAAGCTGCCCGATTCAAAGAAAGAGGGCGTCGACGCCGCCAAGGCCATGACGCTGATGCTTGAGCAGCCTAGCATGATCAAACGCCCGGTCCTGGACGTGGGCGGCAAGCTGTTGGTCGGCTTTAAGCCGGATATCTACGAGGCCGCCTTTTCCAAGAAATAGGCTTAATCGGAGCAAATCTTTCCATTGCCTGCATCCAAATCCCGGTGATGCTGCATCTCTGGCTTGAAACCGCGGGACGGCGCACGGCCTGACAGGCCCGCCGAGGGAGCTGACGATGGAAGATATTCTGGTGCCGATGGGCTTTTTTGGGATGATCGTGGCGATCGTCGTCGCGAACGTCTGGGGCGGGGTGCAGGCCAAGCGCGAACTTAATCAGACTCTCCGGCACGCCATGGACTCCGGTCAGCCCCTGAATCCCGAAATGATTATCGCCTTGGTGAAGCCCGTCCGGACCTGGATCCACGACCTGCGCAGCGGGATCATTCTCACCGCGTTGGGAGTAGGATTTGGGATATGCGGCGCATTTTTCTCCAGCGGCTCAGGCAGCGGCATCATTCATGGGTCGTCATCCGGTGGTGACACAGACGTCCTGATCGACGCTGGCAGTCACGGCTTCTATGTCTTGGCGGCGGTCTTCGCCTCGCTTGGAATCGGATTCATTATCGCCGCCTTGATCCGGCGTGACCGGAAGGCGCCGTGAATGGAGATGATGAGACCCTCATCAAGGAAGCGCGGCGCGGCTCAAGCCTGGCGTTTGAGTCTCTTGTCCGCCGCTATCAGGGTCTCGTGCGCGGCTTCTTGAAACGAACCTGCGGCGATCCCGCTTTGGCCGACGATCTGGCGCAGGAAACCTTTGTGCTGGCCTGGCGCAAGATCGGATCGTTTGATCGGCGGGGCGCCTTTGGCTCTTGGCTGTGCCGAATAGGCTACCGCCGTTTCCTGCAGCATTATCGCTCGGCAGGCGCATCGGCGCGCCGCGACACCGCGATGTATGAGCAAAGCGAACAAACCGGCGACGCCCGGCCGGCGCTGGACGCACGTCTCGACCTCGACAAGGTGTTGGCGCAGCTCAATCCGGAGCAGCGGGCGGTTATGGCGCTTTGCTATGGGGAGGGGATGAGTCACCAGGAAGCCTCGGACGCGCTGGGGCTTCCTTTGGGCACGGTGAAATCGCATATTCAAAGAGGCCGGGCCAAAGTC
>JBEVJO010000356.1:0-6035 GCA_040510175.1 Caulobacterales bacterium | reverse complement strand
GTGCGGTAGCCGCGCAGGCCGGAGAGCGCGAAGCATTCCGCCACGACGCCTTGGCCCGCGAACGCCGCATCGCCATGCAGCAGAACCGGGATGACCGACCGCGCCTGGTCGACGCG
This sequence comes from Caulobacterales bacterium, assembly GCA_040510175.1. GTDB lineage: Bacteria > Pseudomonadota > Alphaproteobacteria > Caulobacterales > Aquidulcibacteraceae > JBEVJO01. The sequence goes on along the minus strand of JBEVJO010000356.1, from coordinate 5,919 downwards.
ATCAAGGCCCTTGAACTGCAGTTGCTTGGCGCGCGCTTTGCCAATCACGACCGGATTGACGATTTCCAGGTGCGACGGGTTCGGCGACAGCGACAGGTGCACTTTGTTGTCGTCGAACTGACGGTCGGATGAGGCGCCCATGTGATACTTGACGTCGCCCGAACCCATGACGTCTTCCGGCGTGGCCGAACCGCCGCGGAATTCGTGGAAGATGACGTGATAGGGTTTGCCCATCACCGCCGCGAGCACGTTGAGGCGCCCGCGATGCGGCATGCCGATCAGAATTTCCTTCACGCCCAGCGCGCCGCCGCGCTTGATGATCTGCTCCATCGCGGGGATCAGGGACTCGCCGCCGTCCAGACCAAAGCGCTTGGTGCCGGGATAGCGCTTATGCATGAAGCGCTCGAAGGTCTCGGCCTCCACCAGCTGATTGTAGATCGCGCGCTTGCCTTCCTTGGTGAAGGAAATTTCCTTGTCCGGCCCTTCAATGCGCGATTGCAGCCAGCTCTTCTCCACCGGATCGGAGATGTGCATGAACTCGATCGCGAACGTGCCGCAATAAGTGCGCTTGAGGATGTCCAGCATCTGCCGGACCGTTGCGTATTCCAGGCCTAGGACGCGATCGATGAAGATCGGGCGGTCCATATCGTTCGGGCCGAAGCCGAACGCTTCCGGTTCTAATTCATCGTGATTATCGCGGTCCGTATCGATGCCGAGCGGATCGAGCTTGGCCGCCAAATGGCCGCGCATGCGATAGGCGCGGATCATCATCAGCGCCTTCACGGAATCTTTCGCCGCTGCTTGCAGATCCAGCGCGGACACGCCGAGCAGGCCATCGGACGCCCGGCGTCCCAGCTTGCTGGCGACGTCGGCTTCCACCGCAGCCCAATTGCCGTCGAACAAAGCGGTTTCTTCGGTGGCGGCGCGGCCGTTGGGCTCGCCCCATTCCGGCTTTTTCAGCCCGTCGCGCGCGGCGTCCGGCGCTTCTTCCATCGACGCAAAATAATCACGCCAGGATTGTTCGAGCGAATTTGGATCGGACAGGAACCGCGCATATTGCGCTTCGATGAAGGCCGCGTTGGCGCCGAACAGAAAATCGGAATCTATAAACGCGGTGTTTGAGGCGCTCCGGCCGCCGTCAGCCATTTTTTCGTCGTCCTTCTTTGCTGACGCCGGCCTTCCGGCGCCAGTTATCCTTGCAGCAATTCCTTCAGTGTGCGTCCGAGCGCCGCCGGTGACGGCGCCACGCGAATGCCCGCTGATTGCATCGCATCAATCTTGTCTTCAGCGCCGCCCTTACCGCCTGAAATGATGGCGCCAGCATGGCCCATACGGCGGCCCGGAGGCGCCGTGCGGCCGGCGATGAAACCAACTGTGGGTTTCGAGCGCCCCTTCTTGGCTTCGTCCTTTAGGAACTGCGCGGCGTCCTCTTCGGCTGAGCCGCCGATTTCACCGATCATGATGAGGGATTGGGTCGCCGGATCCGCCAGGAATTTTTCCAGCATATCGATAAATTCCGTGCCCTTCACCGGGTCGCCGCCGATGCCGACGGCCGTGGTTTGGCCGAGGCCTTCATTCGAAGTCTGGAACACCGCTTCGTAAGTAAGCGTGCCCGAGCGGGAAACAATGCCCACCGAGCCTTTCTTGAAGATGTTGCCAGGCATAATGCCGATCTTGCACTCGCCGGGCGTGACGACGCCTGGGCAGTTCGGGCCGATCAGGCGCGATTTGGAGCCTTCCAGCTTGCGCTTCACGCGCACCATGTCCAGCACCGGAATGCCCTCGGTGATGGTGACGATGAGCGGGATCTCCGCGTCGATCGCCTCTTCGATCGCCGCCGCCGCCGATGGAGGCGGCACATAGATCACGCTGGCGTCGCAATTGGTCGCCGCTTTGGCTTCCGCCACGGTGTTGAACATGGGCAGGCCCAGATGAGTCGTGCCGCCTTTCTTAGGCCCGGTGCCGCCGACCATCTTGGTGCCGTAGGCGATCGCGGCTTCGGTATGGAACGTACCGGTCTTCCCGGTCATGCCCTGGCAAATGACCTTGGTGTCTTTGTTGATCAGAATGGACATCTGCGGCGCAACCCTGTTTCGCTATGTGAGCGCCGTCCTACCCCAACGGGATGGCGCGTAAAAGTTTCCGAACATGGGAAACGTCATTTGCAGACGCCTGTCCCATTTATAGGCCGGCGCCGCTGAGAGGAGCCTCCGCGACGTCTCCTTTTGCGCATGATTCTCGGCTGGCGTCATGAACGCCCGCGCCGCCAAATCCTGCACCGAGTCTCTGCGCACGTTGGGGCGTGCGCCTCGACCCGTGCGGCGGTGAGCTTACGCCACCGCCTTGACAATTTTTTGCGCGGCGTCGTCGAGATCGTCCGCGGAGATCACGTTCAAGCCGCTTTCATTGATAATTTTTTTGCCGAGCTCGACATTGGTGCCTTCGAGACGGACGACCAACGGCACCTTGAGACCAACTTCCTTCACCGCGGCGATCACGCCTTCGGCAATGACGTCGCACTTCATGATTCCGCCAAAGATATTGACCAGAATGCCTTTTACCTTCGGATCGGCGGTGATGATCTTGAACGCCGCCGTGACCTTTTCCTTCGAAGCGCCGCCGCCGACATCCAGGAAGTTGGCCGGTTCACGGCCATACAGTTTGATGATGTCCATGGTCGCCATGGCGAGACCGGCGCCGTTGACCATGCAGCCGATATCGCCATCGAGGGCGATATAAGCGAGGTCATATTTGGACGCTTCGATTTCCTTGTCGTCCTCTTCGGTGAGGTCGCGCAGGGTTTCGTATTCGGGGTGGCGGAAGCCGGCATTGGTGTCGAATGACACCTTGGCGTCCAGGCAGAGCAGCTTCTGGTCGCCGGTGGCGATCAGCGGGTTCAGCTCCAGCATGCTCATGTCTTTTTCGACGAAGCAGCGATACAGCTTGACGCAGAAGTCGTTCAGTTGCTCGGCCAAAACACCTTCCATTCCAATGCCCTTGGCGAGCTTGGCGACATCGGCGGCGGTGACGCCGGTAGCCGGATCGATTGCGACGGTGACGATTTTTTCCGGGGTGTGTTCAGCGACTTCTTCGATATCCATGCCGCCTTCGGAGGAGGCGACGAAGGCCACGCGGCCCGTTACGCGGTCGACCAGAACCGACAGATAATATTCCTTGGCGATATTGGCGCCGTCTTCGACATAGAGGCGGCGCACCACGCGGCCGGCCGGGCCGGTCTGCTTGGTCACCAGATTCAGGCCCAGCATGCGCTCCGCTTCGGCTTTCACCGCGTCAGTCGACTTCACTACCTTCACGCCGCCCGCTTTTCCGCGGCCCCCAGCATGAATTTGCGACTTCACAACATAAACGGGTCCGGGCAGCTTGCCCGCCGCCGCAACGGCTTCGTCGACGCTAAAGGCCGGAAATCCTTTGGGAACTGGGAGCCCGAACTCGGCGAGAAGGGCTTTAGCTTGATGCTCATGGATGTTCATAAGGCGGCCTAAGGCAAGAATCTGATGGAAGACCGAAAAGGGGAGAATTCGCCGTTGAAACCGCCCCGCGACTCGGCGCGGCCCTTATAGCAAGGTGGTTTGAGGGCACAAGGAAAAGCGCCCGCCAAATTGCCGCCAGACCCTAGCGATATTAAGGTTGGTGAAACTCGCAGCGTGTCGGTGGCGCAAGCACAGCCTTTACGCAGAAATCTAAGGACATTCGCCCATGGCGGCAGTGGAAAACCTCTCTCCGGACGCCGTCGCGGAGCCTGTGCTCGACCTTGAGGCCTTTCGGCGCGGTCAAAGCTGGGCTGAGCCCTATCCCCACCTCTTGTCGGAGGGCGTCGTCCGGGAAGAATGCAAGGCGGCTCTGGTGCGGGATTTCCCCGATATTCCGAAACCAGGATTTTTCCCGCTGTCCGAAATGAAGGTGACTGGAGCTTTTGCGGGACTGATCCGGGATTTTGAATCCGACGCCTTCGCGGCGATCGTCGAGGAAAAACTGGGTCTGGTCCTGCGCGACAAGCCGCGTTTGACCACGGTGCGCAAATGGTCAGCACTCAAGGACGGCCGCATTCATAATGACGGCCAATCCAAGATCGCCACCGTGCTGATCTATCTGAACGAGGAATGGTCCGGCTCGTCGGACGGCAATTTCCGGGTTTTGCGCTCGAACGAGAGCTTCGACGATTATGTCCGCGAAGCGCCGCCTTTGACCGGCATCGCGATCGGCTTCCGCCGCACGGATGCGTCGTGGCACGGTCACTTGCCATTCGAGGGCGAACGCCGGGTGGTGCAATTGGCGTATCTGGCGAGCCAGGAAGACTTCGACCGCAAGACCAAACGCGGCCGCACCTCGTTGTTCCTGAAAAAGCTGTTCGGCGGTTAGCCAGCCAAAAAAACTAAACAGCGCCATGACCATCGGCGGTCTCGCCTTGACCCGCGCGGCTGATCGCTCTTAGGTCGCCATCGATAGCGGAGCATTTATGAGCGGCGACGACAAACCAAAGCCCGATCCAAAAACATGGGGCGTATCCACACGCCTGGTGCGCGGCGGCACCGTGCGCAGCCAGTTCATGGAGACCTCCGAGTCGATCTTCATGACCTCGGGCTTCACCTACAATTCGGCCGCAGAGGCGGACGCGCGCTTCTCCGGCGAGCTGCCCGGTTTCGTCTATGGCCGCTATGGTAATCCGACGCTGAAAATGCTGGAAGACCGGCTGGCTTTGATGGAAGGCGCCGAAGCCTGCCGCGTGACCTCATCCGGGATGGCGGCGGTCGCTGCAACCATGCTGGCGCAATTGAAGGCCGGCGACGTCATGGTCGCAAGCAAGGCTTTGTTCTTTTCCTGCCGCTGGATCATCGAAACCTTCATGCCGAAATTCGGCCTGACGGCGCGCTTGGTTGACGGCGAGGATATGGAGCAATGGCGCGCTGCGTTGCCCGGCGCGAACATCTGCTTTCTGGAGAGCCCGTCGAACCCGATGCTCGGATTAGTCGACATCGCAGGCGTCTGCGAGATTGCAAAGAAAAACGGTGTGCAGGTCGTGGTCGACAACGTCTTCGCTTCGCCGATGCTGCAAAAGCCGCTGGAGCTTGGCGCTGATCTCGTCGTCTATTCGTCGACAAAACATATCGATGGTCAGGGCCGCTCTTTGGGCGGCGCCATCCTGGGCAAGGCCGACCTGCTGAAAGAAGCGTTCGAAGAATATATGCGCCATATCGGTCCGGCGCTGTCGCCCTTCAATGCGTGGATTCAGTTGAAGGGACTAGAGACTCTTTCTTTGCGCGTGGATCGGATGACGCAGACTGCGCATGCATTGGCAGAGCGTTTAGAGGGCCATCCGAAACTTGAATCGGTGCTCTATCCGTTCTTGAAGAGTCATCCGCAACACGAGTTGGCGAAGCGGCAAATGAAGGCTGGCGGCACGCTGTTGGCCTTCACGATAAAAGGCGGACGGCAAGAGGCGTGGCGCTTTTTGGATTCGCTGCAGGTCGCGGACATTTCCAACAATCTCGGCGATTCCAAGACTCTCGCCACGCATCCGGTGACGACCACCCACCGCAAACTGCCGGACGACGAAAAGTTGAAGCTTGGCGTGAAGGAAGGCTCGATCCGAGTGTCGGTCGGCCTTGAGGATTTCAACGATTTGGCCGACGATATATTGCAAGCTTTGGATCGGGTTTGATGCGCACGCATAGCCGGCGCAAGGGACCGCCCGCCACAAAGGATAACGTCATGCTGTATGAAGCGCAGACGCTAGGGATCATCGTTCGGGTGCAGCCGGAATTCATGGACGCGCGGTCCGACCCTGAAAAAAGCGAATTCATGTGGTCGTACACGGTCGAAATCGAAAATAGCGGCGAGATGACCGTGCGACTGATGACCCGCTCTTGGCGCATCCTGGATTCGCTTGGCCGTCAACAA
>JBEVJO010000355.1:0-5203 GCA_040510175.1 Caulobacterales bacterium | reverse complement strand
GGCGCAGCGCGTGCGTCGACGCGTTTACGATGAAGCGCTGGAATTGTTCCGCAGCAATGATGTCTTGCTGGCGCCGGCCACCCCTTTTCCGGCGCCGGCCTTGGGGCAACCAAGCATAGAACTGAACGGCCAGACGATGCCAATGCGCCCAAACATTGGTGTGCTCACCCAGCCATTGAGTTGTATCGGCCTGCCCGTGATCTCAGCGCCAATCGCACAAGACGGTCTTCCTATTGGCGTGCAGATTATCGCTGCGCCCTGGCGCGAAGACTTGGCGCTGCAATGCGCGGCGAAACTTGAGGCCGCAGGTGTGGCCGTCGCGAAGGTTGTCGACCCATGCTGATCAACGATGCAGAAACCCTCGCTGAAGTCGAAGCCGCGTTCGCGGCGTATGAAGCGGCGCTGATGGCCAATGATCTAACGACGCTGGACGCGTTGTTCTGGGACAGCCCGCTGACAATTCGCTTTGGGCCGGGACAAAATCTTTATGGCTTCGAAGCGATCGCGGCCTTTCGCGTCGGCCGCGTCGGCGGTTCGCCGCAACGGGCCATTTCGAACACGGTCATTACGACGTTCGGTAAGGACTTCGCGACGGCGAACACCGAGTTCCAGCGTATCGGCGCGCCGCGCCCCGGCCGCCAAACACAAACGTGGGTGCGCACGGATTCAGGCTGGCGCGTGGTCTCCGCGCATGTGTCGTTTCTCGGCGACGGTTCGTAAATGGTCAGACTTCGGCGCGCCGCGCTGTCCAAACGTCCGTGGTATGAGGCTCGGAAAGGTCTGCTGGCCCAGGCAGCCGCGCATCGCAGCGGAATTGCCCAGGGCTAACGCCTGTCCAACGGATAAAGGCGCGGTGGAAGCTGGAGCTGTCGGCATAACCAAGCTGCCACGCGATTTCCGAGACCGGCAATTGATCCGCTTTAAGTAAACGCTGCGCCACCCGGCGTCGGCTCGCGTCGATGAGTTCCCGGAAGGAACCGCCGCGCAGGGTCAAGCGCCTCTGAAGCCCTCGCCGCGACATGGAAATCTCCTGCGCCGTGCGATCGAGGCTCCATTCAAGCGGCGGCAAGCGATCCATCACCTCGAGAATTTGGTGGATCAGCGGATCGTCTTCGCGCGGCGCTTGGTTCAATTCGGGCGCCGCCATTTGCTCGGCGGCGGCGAGGTAGATTTTATGGACCGCTGCGTCAGCATGCGCCGGCGCTTGATGGTTCACCTCTCGCGCCCAGAACCAGCGGCTTTGCTCGGCCGGAACGACACTGGGCGCACGATAATCGAAGCCGCCTTTGGCCGGCGTCAAGGTCGGCGTTTCGATCCGCGCGAACGGGAAGCGGCCGCCCCACAAATCATGAAACCAATTCGTCAGGGCGATGGAGTCGCGGCAATGCAGGAAATCGATGATGTCGCACAAAGAAGAATCGTAATTGAGCGCAATGCCGACATTGCCTGCATCGTCTTCGACGTCATTGACCTGCCACAGGCCGTAATGAAGGTTCGAGAACCGTTTGGTTAAAGCCAGCGCGTCCGCCAGCGTCGGCGCCGTGATCTGCGCGAAGCCGACCGGATAGAACGTAAAGGTGCGGTAGCGCAGCCCCGCCGCGATCCACATATCCGGCCGCGTCGCCGTCATTTGCGCGAAAGCCCGCAGCACTGAGAGTTCCTGCGCACCTTCGACAAGCAGCGTAGAATCCTGCAGGCGCTCCCGGCTCAATCCGGCGCCCTGCAAAATGCGATCGCCATCCATGCCGGCCTCGTCCAAGAGACTGAGCAAGATCCCGATGCTAAAACTTGGAAGGCGCGACGCGAGGTTTGAAAGTTTCATGGTCCAAAAGGCTAAGCTGAGCCTCACCGAGCCGGTCAATTGCGCTGGAACTTAGGCCATCGACCGACCCCGCACAATGTTTCGGAGGAGTTAGGCAAAGCGGAGCCTGTTTTCAGATCGCGCAATTGCAATATTCCGGTGCTATCAATCGGCGAGGTTTGCGGAAAAGGCCATGCCCAAGGAAATCGAGCGTAAGTTTCTGGTTTCCGGCGATGGCTGGAAAAGCTTGGTCGAGAAACGGATTTCGATCCGGCAGGGCTATATCGCGCGCGGCGGCGATTGCTCTGTGCGCATTCGCGAAACCGGCGAAACGGCCTTCCTAACGATAAAAAGCGGCGCGCGCGGCCTGGAGCGTGACGAATACGAATATGAGATTCCCTCGCAACATGCGGAGCAGATGCTAAGAGACTTTAGCGGCGGGGCGGTGTTGGAGAAGACGCGCCACGTGGCCCCGTGGAAGGGCTGCACGTGGGAAGTGGATGAGTTTCATGGCGGCCATGCGGGCCTGATCCTTGCAGAGTGCGAATTGCAGAGCGCTGACCAGGCTATTACTCTTCCAGAGTGGATTGGGCGCGAGGTGACCGACGACCCGGCCTTTGGCAACGAGCAATTGGCGCGCGCTCTGCTGAAAAACTCTTAGAGCGTTACAAACTCAACAGACGCGGATCGCCGCCCTGCGCGGTGGTGTTGATGGTGCGGACACGCTCAACACAAAAGCGTGGGATGTAATGCGGGCCTCCTGCCTTTGGCCCTGTGCCTGACAGACCCAAACCACCAAATGGCTGCACGCCGACGACCGCCCCGATAATTGAGCGATTGACGTAAACATTGCCCGCGGGGACGGCGTGAATGACGGCCTCCGCAAAACTGTCCAAACGAGAATGCACGCCAAGCGTCAGGCCATAGCCCTTCACCGCCAATTGTGCGCCGATTGTCTGCACGGCGTCAGGATCATAGCGCACGACGTGTAAGATCGGGCCAAAGACTTCACGCTCCAGCAAATCCAAATTGTCGAGTTCGACGATCGCCGGTCCAAAGAAATTGCCCCCTAGGTTTGCAACGTCGATTTGCGTCACAGTGCGTCCGGCTTTGCGCATGCGCGCCAAATGCGCTTCCAGGCCCGCTTTCGCCTCTCCATCGATGATCGGGCCGATGTCGGTGCGCGGATTGGCGGGGTCGCCGATGATCTGCGCTTCTAGAGCGCCTTTCAGCGTTTCCAGAATGCCGTCAGCGGTATCGTGCGGTAAAAACAGAACGCGTAACGACGAACAGCGTTGTCCGGCCGAGCCGAACGCCGAGACGATCACGTCGTCGACCACTTGCTCCTTCAGCGCGGTGGTATCCACGAACATGCCGTTCAGCCCGCCCGTTTCGGCGATCAAAACCGGCAGCGGGCCCTCATGCGCCGCGAGCGTGCGATTGATGGCGCGCGCGGTTTCCGTTGAGCCAGTAAAGGCGACGCCGGCGATGCGCGGATCGGCTGTGAGTTTCGCTCCGACGGCGCCGTCGCCCAGGGCCAATCGCAGAACCTGTGGGGGCAAGCCCGCTTCGCGGAATAACTGTATCGCCGCCTGCGCGATGCGCGGCGTTTGCTCGGCGGGTTTGGCGATTACGCAATTGCCCGCCGCCAAAGCGGCCGCAATTTGCCCGGTGAAGATGGAAAGCGGAAAATTCCAGGGGCTGATGCAGACGAACACGCCCCGCCCCATCAATTCCAGCGCATTGTCCTCGCCGACAGGCGACGGCAGGGGCTGCAACGGCATGAGACGCTCGGCTTCGGCGCCGTAGTAGCGGCAAAAGTCGATGGCCTCGCGCACTTCATCGACGCCGTCCTGCAAAGTGCGCTTGGCTTCATGCGCAAGCAACGCCGTCAGCGGATCGGCGTTCGCCTGCAATGCATCCGCCATCGCGCGTAAAATATCACCGCGCGCTTTGGGGCCGCGCGCGTTCCAATCGATCTGGGCCGAAAGCGCCACGCCAATCACGTCGCCTTCATCGCCAGCCGAGAATCTGAGCGTATCGGCGCGGGCGCGCTCTAGCGCGCTACGCTCAGCGGTGATCGACAGATCGCGGCCAGATGAATTTTCCCGTCCGTCAAAAATCTTGGGCGGTATTGGGATTCTTGGCCCGCGCATCGGGCCAGCTTCTAACTTGGCGAGCGGATCGCAAGCGACGATATCGGGCGAAACATCGTCATCCAAAAAGCCATGGACGAAGGACGCGTTGGCGCCATTTTCCAAAAGCCGCCGCACCAGATAAGGCAAAAGATCATCGTGTTGGCCGACGGGCGCATAGACGCGGACGGGCTTTTCGTCTCCGGCGTCTTGGCCGGCATACAGCGCCTCGCCCATGCCGTGCAGACGTTGAAATTCGAACTCGCGCACGCCTGCCTCGGCCGCCAAGGCTTTGACCGCGATCGCCGTGTGCGCATTGTGTGTCGCGAATTGCGGATAAAGCGCCGGCGCCGCAGCCAGCAGATCACGCGCGCACGCGAGGTAAGACGCGTCCGTGCCTGCTTTGGTCGTGAAGACAGAATAGTCCGGCCGCCCGGCGACCTGCGCGCGCTTGATCTCACCGTCCCAATAGGCGCCCTTCACCAGACGCACCATGAGACGCATGTCACGGTTGCGCGCCAGCTCCGCAACGTCCGCGATGACGGCGCGCGCACGTTTTTGATAGGCCTGAACCGCCAAGCCCAGTCCGCCCCAATGCAGCAGATCGGGTTCGGCGGTGAGCCGGTCGAGCAGTTTCAAAGACAGGATCAACCTGTCCGCCTCCTCGGCGTCCAAGCAAAAGCTGATGTCGCCGGCCCGCGCCCGCCGCGCCAAATCCAAGAGCACCGGATAGAGTTCGGCGAAGACTTCATCTTCGTGGCGCGCATCGTAGCGAGGATGCAGCGCTGATAATTTTATGGAGACGCCCGGCCCATCTTCGGGACCGGCCAAATTGGCGCCGGCGACGATGGCGTCGATCGCCTCGGCATAACGTTGCGCGTAGCGCGCGGCATCTGCCGCGGTGCGCGCGCCCTCGCCCAACATGTCGAACGAAAAAGTAGAGGCTTCGCCGCGTTTGATGAGGCCGCGTCCGCGCGCCAAGGCTTCGTGGATGGTGCGACCCAGGACGAATTGTTCGCCGAGCAGCTTCATTGCCTGCAACGCGGCGGCCCGGACAATGGGTTCGCCCGCCCGCGCAACCAGCCGCGCCATCACCCGGCCGCCCGCTTCCGGGGTTTTAATCATGCGACCGGCGATCATGAGGCCCCAGGTCGAGGCGTTCACCAGCCAGGAATCCGCGCGGCCGAGATGTTTCGACCAATTTCCCGATGCGATGGTTTCCGCGATCAATTTATCGGCGGTGTCGCGATCAGGCACCCGCAGCAAC
>JBEVJO010000354.1:0-6572 GCA_040510175.1 Caulobacterales bacterium | reverse complement strand
CCACATCCTGAGAGCCCGGCAGCGGATGATCGCCGTCCAATTGGCGCAGCTGGATCGCGTTCATCGCCGCTTGGCATTCCAGCACCTCAAAGCGATTGGCGGGCACAAGATACGCCTTGCTCGGCACGTCGACTTTGTGGTTCGAGCGGCCGATCCGCTGCAACAGGCGGCTGACGCCCTTAGGCGCGCCGATCTGCATCACCACATCGACATCGCCCCAGTCGATGCCCAACTCCAGCGCGGAGGTCGCCACAAGCGCGCGTAATTTGCCCTCGTTCATGGCTGCCAGCGCCTTCATCCGCACTTCGCGCGTCAGCGAGGCGTGATAGATTCCAATCGGGAGATTGTCCTCGTTCGCCTCCCATAAAAACTGGAAGAGCATCTCGGCCTGGGCGCGCGTATTGACGAAGATGATCGTCGTGTTGTGCGCCGCGACCGTTTCGATGATTTCCGGCACGGCGTATTCGGCCATGAAGCCGCCATAAGGAATGTCGCCCTTGGTTTTGAGGAACGACACTTCGGGCGGTTTCCCGGCCGGCGAATCCAGATGCGCCACCGGTGCGCCACTTGGCCCCAGCCAAGCGCAGAAGGTTGCTGGATCAGCGACCGTGGCCGACAGACCGATGCGGCGGTAGCCTGGGCTGTAGGCCTCCAATTGCGCCAGGCCGAGCGTGATCAGATCGCCGCGCTTGGAGGTCGCGGTCTGGTGGATTTCATCGATGATCACGGCCTGCAGCTGGCCGAACATTTCCGCCGCGTTCCAATAGGACAGAAGCAGCATCAGGCTTTCCGGCGTGGTCAGCAGGATCTGCGGCGGCTTATCGCGCTGGCGTTTGCGCCGATAGACAGAGGTGTCGCCGGTGCGCGTATCGATGCGAATATCGAGGTCCAGCGCCTTGATAATGGCATGGACGTTGCGCTCGATATCGTAATTCAGCGCCTTCAGCGGCGAGATATAGAGCGTGTGCAGCCCTTTGGGCTTGGTCTCCGTGATCTCGATCAGGGAACCGAGGAACCCGGCCAGGGTCTTGCCCGTTCCGGTGGGCGCGGTCAGCAGCGTGGATTCCTTGCGCTGGTAACGGGCGACCATATCCTTCTGGTGCGACAGGAGCGTCCAGCCCCTATCGTCAAACCAGCGCTGGAATTGGAGCGGGATCGTCGCCATCTGGGAACAGATAGGCAACCGGCCCCTAGAGTGAAAGGCGCAAATGCATCCGCGCGAATGGATCGAGGTCCGAAAAGAAGGCGTCTATTGCCGGCCGGGCGATTTTTACATCGACCCGACCTATCCGGTGCGCACGGCCATCGTCACGCACGGCCACGCCGACCATGCGCGCGCAGGCCATGGGGACGTGTATGCCACCGCGCCAACGTTAGGCATCATGCGCGCCCGCTATGGCGAAGAACACGCCAATGGCGATGAGACAGCGCTGGCCTATGGCGAGGCGATCGATCTGAATGGCGTGAAGGTGAGCCTGCATCCGGCGGGACATATCCTTGGCAGCGCCCAAGCGCGGCTGGAATATGACGGCTGCAGCATCGTGTTTTCGGGCGACTACAAGCGCCGGGCCGATCCCACCTGCGCGTTATTTGAACCGGTGCAGTGCGACGTCTTCGTCACCGAGGCGACGTTTGCGCTGCCGGTCTTCACGCATCCGCCGCTGGAAGAAGAAATGGGCAAGCTGCTGGCGTCCTTGCGGCAGTTTCCCGAGCGCTGTCACCTGGTCGGCGCATACGCCTTAGGAAAATGCCAGCGCCTGATCCGCGTGCTGCGCGACATGGATTACCACGAGACGATCTATCTGCACGGCGCGATGGAGCGGCTGTGCAAGCTCTATCAGGACTTCGGCGTGGAGTTGGGATCACTGGAATTGGTGACGCCGGAAAACGCCAAGAGTCTCGGCGGCAAGATTGTGATCTGTCCGCCATCGGCGCTGAACGATCGCTGGTCGCGCAAATTACCTGATCCGGTCAACGCCGCCGCCTCCGGCTGGATGCGCATCCGCGCCCGCGCGAAACAAAAGGGCGTCGAGTTACCCCTAGTGATTTCCGATCACGCCGATTGGAACGAGCTGACGCAGACCTTGCACGATGTCGGCGCGCCGGAGATCTGGGTGACGCATGGCCGCGACGATGCGCTGGTCTATTACGCCAAGGAGCATGGTTTCAAGGCGCGGGCGCTGCACCTCATCGGCTATGAGGATGAGAGCGAATGAAGGCGTTCTCCGCGCTTCTGGAGCGGCTGTATTACGAGCATTCGACGCTCGGTAAGACCAAGCTGTTGCTGGATTATTTCGCCAGCACGCCGGACCCTGATCGCGGCTATGCGGTGGCGATCATCGCCGGCGATCTGTCGCTGCCGAACTTCAAGCGCGGCATGGTGCAGGAGTTGATGCGCACACGCGTCGATCCGACCTTGTTTGCGCTGTCTTACGATTATGTGGGCGAGCTCTCCGAAACCGTTGCGCATCTCTGGCCGGCCCCACCCTTGCGCGCCGGCGCGAATGATCTGCCGTCGCTGACGGATGTGGTGCATGGTTTGCGGCAAACGCCGAAGGCGCAATTGCCGGACTTCGTCGCCGATCTGCTGGATCACATGACCTCGCACGAGCGCTGGGCGCTGTTGAAGATCGGCGCCGGCGGGTTGCGCATCGGCGTCTCGGCGCGGCTGCTGAAACAGGTGCTGGCGAAATACGGCAATCAGCCGGTCGAGAAAATAGAGACGCTGTGGCACGGGCTCGACGCGCCTTACGAAAACCTGTTCGCCTGGCTGGAAGGGCGCGGCCCGGAGCCGATCGCGCATGAGCGGCTGACCTTTACGCCGGTGATGCTGGCGCACGCGCTGGAGGACAACAATTATGGACTGATCACGCCGGAGACCTATGCCGCCGAATGGAAATATGACGGCATCCGCGTGCAGGTGGTCAACAGCGCCTTGGGCCGCGCACTGTTTACGCGCACCGGCGACGACATCAGCCATTCCTTTCCGGACGCCCTCGCCCACTTAAATTTTCACGCCACGCTCGACGGGGAATTGATCGTCCGGCGCGGCGACGACCATGGCGGCTTCAACGATCTGCAGCAGCGTCTGGGCCGCAAGACTCCATCGGCGAAACTGATGGCGAATTATCCGGCGGCGATGATCGTCTATGACGTGCTGATGCTGGAGGGCGAAGACGTCCGGCCGCAAGCATATGATCAACGCCGCACGCTTTTGCAGGAGGCGCTCGATGTGCATCAACCGCCCGGCATCGCCCTGTCGCCGCAAGTCGCGTATGAGGATTTCGAAGAGTTGGAAAAAGCCCGCGCCAGCGTGCTGCAAAACCCCACCACCGAAGGCCTGATGCTGAAGCGCCGTGAGTCCGCTTATGTCGCGGGCCGCCCCACCGGGCCCTGGTGGAAATGGAAGGTCAATCCGAAACTGGTCGACGCTGTGTTGATGTACGCGCAGCGCGGCAGCGGCAAACGCTCCAGCTTCTATTCGGATTACACATTTGGTCTGTGGAAGGACAATCAGCTCCTGCCCATCGGCAAGGCCTATTTCGGCTTCACGGACGCGGAATTGGCCGAAATCGACAAATGGGTGCGGCACAATACGCTGCAGTCTTTCGGACCCGTGCGTGAAGTGAAGAAAGAATTGGTGTTCGAAGTGGCGTTCGATTCGGTGCACCGCTCCACGCGGCACAAATCCGGTTTCGCCTTGCGCTTCCCGCGCATCAGCCGCATCCGCTGGGACAAACCGGCGAACGAAGCCGATCACATGCCGGCTTTGGAAAAACTGCTGCCCGCGGAGTCTATGACGTCCAATAATCCGTGACGGCGCCGATTTCCGCGCGTGGTGGCGGCGCGCCAATCTTCGGATCAGTGCCGATATAGAAAAAGCCGATGATCACATCACCATCGGCGAAGCCCAGACCATCGCGCACCAGAGGATCATAGGCCGCGGCGCCGGTTTTCCAGGTCACCCCATAGCCCAGAGCATTCGCCGCCAGCATCAGATGCGCGCCAGCGGCCCCGGCGGCCAGGATCTGTTCGATGACGGGAATTTTGTGCTTGCTGTCCGTTTTTGCAACCAAGGCAATAATCACCGGCGCGCGCAAAGGCTTGTTCGCCTCGCGCTGCAAGTCTTCCGGCGATGCGGCGGGATTGGCCGCCTGAAATGACTGCGCCATCAGCGCGCCGAGTTTGTTGCGCCCCTCGCCCTGCATCACGATGAAGCGCCAGGGCCGGACGCGGCCGTGATCGGCGGCGGTCACAGCGGCGCGCAGAATAGCTTCAATGTCGCCTTGGCTGGGGCCCGGTTCGCCGAGCTTGATCGCCGAGGCGCGGCTGTGCAGCAATTCGAGCGCGCTCAAGGATGTTGGCGAAGTTTTTTCGATTGTGCTCACGGAAACGCCTTCAAATGGAACATTGCGCGCATATGGCGTCATTGCCGCAGCGGCGCAAGCACACCGACCTAATGGGGCAAAGCCGCGTACAGCATCTGGAGCGAAATTTTCAGGCATTCCAGGCGCACATTGCCCCGCCCGATATCGCCGAGATGGGCGACTTCGTGCGCCGGCCAGCGGCGGCGCTGCGCCAAGGCGAAGTGGACGAGACCCGGCTCGTCTTCAGGCGCGCCGCGGCCAGCAAAGCCTGTGATCGCGATGCAAAAATCCGCGCGGCTGCGCTCCAGACCGCCCAGCGCCATTTCCAGCGCGGTCTCTTTGGAGACGGCGCCGAATTCGCTGATGGTCTGGGGCGATACGCCGAGCAATTCCTGCTTGGCTTCGTTGGTATAAACGACATAGGCGCGGTCGAAGGCGCGGCCGCAGCCTTCCACGTCCGTCAGGAGCGACGCCAGCATTCCGCCGGTGCAACTTTCCGCAGTGGATATCGTGAGATCGTCGGTGCACATGCGGTGCAAAATATCGTGCGCCAGAACTTCGACCTCAGGAGTCAGCGCCGGCGACAATGTTTCCGCAACCAAGGGCGGCGATACATAAAGCGCGGGTGTGGAACGTACTTCCAGTTTCGCTGTATCGATATGTCGACCCATGACATTTACCCCACGGCAACAGATAACGACGGGTCTGCATAAAAGTTCCGCACTATGGTTTATGACACTTTCGCAATGACGCAGCGCACAATGCAACCTTCGCTTTGATGGTGCATTTTTGGGCGCATGGTGTCTCTTGCTGCTTCCAATCGCAACGCGTCCCTCTATAATCAGACCGTCATACAGAACGCGTATGATCGTATCTGCTTCGAGGGCGCGCGTAACGACAATTGCAAGAGAGCACAGCACCAAACGCGCGCCCGCGCCACTCACACCAGACGGTTCTGGAGAGCGATATGAAGAAGGATAGGTTCTTTGTGCGTAGACCAGACGGTGCGTTTAGCACGCATCAAACTTTGCCTTTGCCGACCGAAGTTGAAGCGCGCCGTCATGGCGAAGCGCTCTGCGCGGCGTTTGGCGGTTGTGACGTTTGGGATGACTCCCGCCGTATCTCTCTTTTGATCGATCATCCACAGCATAAAAAAGCCGGATAGGTTTTCCGTCAGTCAACGGCCGCCTTGCGCAATGGCGCGATCGGCGGCCTTTGCTGGCGACGCCCTAGGGCCGCACGCGGATATTTAAACTTTCGCGGCGCCGGCAATTCTATATTCGAAAATTTCATCCCACGCTTGATCCAGCCTTTCGAGCGCGAGATTTGGCGCCACCGCCGCAAGCTTGCCGCCGTCTTGCGTGATCAGCCCCATGCGCAGCAATTTTCCGGCGGCGTCCTCGACTTCAAAATTGACGTTGGCCTGTAGCCGTTTGGATATCCAGGCCTCGCATTCGCGGTCGAGCTGCGCTTGCGTCATCGGCCCCTTCAGCACCAGACGCTGATACGCCGTCACGGCTTCCTTCAATTCCTGCTCTTCGGCGGCGCTGACCAGGATATCGAACACGCCGGCATTGTTGGCGACGTTCCGGTAGTAAATATTTTCCGACAGGCGTTTTTGATAGCGCAGCGATTGCGCTTCGTATTTCAGCCGCTGCCGCATCATGAAGGCGCCCAGCGCCACCACGCCGGACAATGCCGCCAGCGCCTTGCGGGTGGAATCGTGCGTGACCGCGCCGCCCTGAAAACCCAGATAGGCGCCGATCACGATAAAGAGCACGCCCAGCACCGGCAGCAAATTCAAGATCAGCGGCACCCCGCCGACCAGAGCGGGCGCGGCCAGCATGACCTGATCGCTGCGTTTCATGGCGACGCGCGCGCCCGGATGCAGACTGATCAAATCGCCCCGCGCGATATTCTTGAACTGCTTCACAAAGGCGCAGGACGGCCGCAGATTTTTGCGGCTGGCGCGCGGCATGGCGGCGCGCTCCTTGGCGGAGATTTCGTGTTCGGCCTTGAAGCCGGCGACCATCACAACGTCGCCGAAAACGTCGGCCTCCAAATGCTGGTTGTACAGCCCCCAAAACCGCCTGCGCCGGATGCGGGCGCGGCGCCGGTTGCGCACGAAATGCCGGATCATGCGCATGCCGGCTTGGCTGGTTTTGACGCTGACGCCGCTTTCGCTTTCTTTCACGGCGGCGCGCG
>JBEVJO010000353.1:0-8467 GCA_040510175.1 Caulobacterales bacterium | reverse complement strand
AAGCGCTTCACTACATCGATCGCAATTTACACAATCCGGCGATTTCGGCGCGCCTGATTGCAAAAGAATGTCACATGTCCGTGCGCTACCTTCATCATCTGCTCGCCGCCAACAACACCAGTTTAGGGACATTAATCCGAACACGGAGGCTCTCTCGTGCGGCAGAGTGGCTGAGCGCGGCGGACATGCGAACCGTCCCGGTAAGTCAAATCAGCTATATGGCGGGTTTCAAGAATCCGGAGCATTTCTCGCGCGCCTTTAAAGCAACCTTGGGAGCAAGTCCCAGTCAGTTTCGCCGAGCGCTGAACGGTCAATCAAGCTCCAAAAGCGGCTGCTAATTGCTTACATCGCGCAAGCTGATCGATGTGCGTTTTCGGCGAATAACAGTCGCTAATACGTCGCCGCGCTGATGCCCCCACATCCTTACCCTCTCCCAGCAAGCGCGAAGAGGGTGCGTACGGGTTCTGTGACGTTCTTAAATTGAGCGTCAGAAACGCCTTAAGCGTTTCCGCCTTTTTTCGGTTTGGTCGCGGCGGTGTAGTCGTCGATCATCTGCTCGGTGATGGCGCCAGGCTTGTATTTGTTGCCGATGATCTCCGCGACGGGCGTCAGTTCCGCAGCCGTGCCGGTGAGGAAGCATTCCGAGAAGGTCGGCAATTCGGTTGGCATGATGTGCCGCTCGATCACTTCGAGATTGCGCGCCTTCGCCAGCTTGATCACCGTCTGACGGGTGAGGCCATTCAAGAAGCAATCCGCCGTCGGCGTGTGAATGGCGCCGTCGCGGATGAAGAAGATGTTCGCGCTGGTCGCTTCGGCGATATAGCCGCGATAATCGAGCATCAACGCGTCGGCATAGCCTTCCTGTTCGGCCCAATGCTTGGACAGCGTGCAGATCATATAAAGGCCGGCGGCCTTGGCCATGCAGGGGATGGTGTCGGGCGCGGGACGCCGCCACGGCGACATATTGAGGCGAATGCCCTTCATGCGGTCGGCGTAGTAGCCGCCCCATACCCAGGCTGCGATGGCGACATTGATTTTGTTCTGCTGCGCCGAGACGCCCATCATTTCCGAGCCGCGCCAAGCGACCGGCCGCAAATAGCAATTGTCCAGACCCATTTTGGACATGGTCTCGAGCTTCGCCTTGTCCAGCTCTTCGGCCGAGAAGGGGACATCAAAGCCCAACATCTTGGCGGAGGTGTGCAGACGTTGCGAGTGCCGGTGGCCCTCAAAGATCACGCCATCATAAGCGCGCTCGCCCTCGAAGACGCTGGAAGCATAGTGCAAGCCGTGCGTGAGTACGTGCACCTTCGCTTCGCGCCAGGGGACGAACTCGCCGTTCATCCAGATCCAGCCATCGCGGTCATGGAAGGCTTGCGTACTCATCAATATCTCTTGCGGGCCTGAAAGCGGGGCGAAAGCGCCCAGGGCGCGGGATTGCGCGATACGGGTGAAGCGTTCATTCTCAGGTCTAGGTCATGAGTGTCAACAGAACCAAAACCGTAGCGGCGGGACGCTATCGCTTTTTGCGTGAGCGCGACCGCGTGGACGCATATCTTGGGTGCGCTGCAGCAAGGGCTCCGACTGGACAAATGGCGCGAAAAATCAGCGCCCATGGGATGGTTTTTGGGGGGCTCCTGCATTGATCCCGCCCGCCGAGGACGAGCCCCATATTCTAGTGGTCGATGATGACGACCGCATTCGCGATCTGCTCAAGCGGTTTTTGGCCCTGAAGGGCTATCGCGTCACCGCCGCGTGCGATGCACAGGCAGCGCGGCGTCTGGTGGAAGGTTTGGATTTCGACCTGCTTGTTCTGGACGTCATGATGCCGGGCGAGGATGGCGTCAGCCTGACCAAGCATTTGCGGTCGAAGTCTGATTTGCCCGTGCTGTTGTTGACGGCGCGCGGCCAGCCGGAAGATCGCATCGATGGCCTCAGCGCCGGCGCTGACGATTACCTGGCCAAGCCATTCGAGCCGGAAGAACTCGCGCTGCGGGTAGCGGCTATTTTGCGCCGCCGTCCGAGAAAGGTCGAACGCCGGGAAATTTCCATGGGCGCCTGCAAGTTTGATCTGGAGCGCGGCGAGTTGCGCAAGCATGGACAGATCGTGCGGTTGACCGACAGCGAAGGGGCGCTGCTGAAGGCGCTGGCGGTGCGTCCCGACGAGGTGGTGCCGCGCGAGGAATTGGTGAAGCTGACGGCGGCGGCGCTGGAGCGCTCGGTTGACGTGCAGATCACGCGGCTGCGGCGGAAGATCGAAGAAGATCCGCGCACGCCGATCTATCTGCAAACCGTGCGTGGCTCCGGCTATCGCCTGTCGCCCGACTGACCATGCGCCGGATCAAAGATTATCTGCCGCAAGGGCTGTATGGGCGGGCGCTCGCGATCATCATTCTGCCCGTCGTGATTATGCAGATCGGGATCACCTATGTGTTCCTGGACGATCTATGGAACTCCACCAGCAAGCGGATGGGCGCGGCGCTGGCCGGCGACATCGCGATGAGCATTGACCTCTATGAGCGGGATCCGCGCCCCGCTAATTTGAAATACGTGACCGAGTTGGCGGCCAAGCGGAACCAGCTGTCCATGACGTTCCTGCCCAACGAAACCTTGCCGACCGAAAAAACGCGCGGCCGTTTTTCACTGATCGACAAGACGATCAAGAAATCGCTGAAAACGCAGATTCCACCGCCCTTCTGGTTCGATGCGCGCCATTATCCCGATTATGTCGAAATTCGCGTGCCGGTCACCGGCGGCGTGATGCGCTATCTGACCAGTGGCAAGCGGGCTTATGTGACGGCAGGGCATGTTTTCCTGTTGTGGGTCGTGGTGTTCACGGCTTTGCTGACGACGGTCTCCGTCTTGTTCATTCGCAATCAGGTGCGGCCGATCGTGCGCTTGGCGAAAGTGGCTGAAGCGTTCGGGCGAGGCGAGGAGGCGCCGGAGGATTACCGTCCCTCGGGCGCGCGTGAAGTGCGGCAGGCCGCGTTCTCCGTGTTGAAAATGCGCGAGCGTATCCGGCGGCATGTCGAACAGCGCACGCAGCTGCTGGCCTCGGTTAGCCACGATTTGCGCACGCCTTTGACGCGGCTGAAGCTGGAGCTCGCGATGCTGCCGGCAGGGCCGGAGCGCGACGCCATGCGCCGCGACACCGATGACATGGAGCACATGCTGGACGAATATCTGGCGTTTGCACGCGGCCAGTGGGTCGAAGAAATCGAGCCGGTCGATATAGGCGCGCTGCTGCAGGAGGCGGCTGCGCCGCTGGGCGCCAAAGTGCAGACAGAAATTGAGCCGGACCTCATGGCGCAGGTAAGAGCGGGCGCGATGAAGCGCTGCTTCACCAATCTTTTGCAGAATGCGGCCGGCTATGCCGACAATGTCAGGGCGTGCGCGCGTCTCGAAAATCGCTTCATCGAAGTCTCTGTCGACGACGACGGACCCGGCATTCCGGCGGACCTCCGCGATGAAGCGCTGAACGCTTTTTCACGTCTTGAGGTGGCGCGCACCCAGAATAAAAAGGGAGTCGGTCTCGGGTTGGCCATTGCGCGTGACGTTGCGCGCAGCCATGGCGGCGAATTGAGCCTGCAATCGAGCGACATGGGCGGCTTGCGCGCCGTGGTCCGCATCCCAGCCGCGGCGCAATAGTGGATTAGCTTGGATGGCCTTCGGCCTGCGCTTCAGGTGGTGGCGCATCGCCAGAGCTCGCCTTCTTCGACTTGAAGCGCGAGAAGCGGCTTTCAATGTCGCGCAAGCCGCGATCCAATGTCGACATGGTGCGCGACAGATCGCCGTGCGAATCCTCACGCCATGCGGCGCGTGCGCTGCGCAATACGCCGACCATGGCGCCGAACTCGACCGCGCCGATCGGACCGTTCGGCTCAACGCCCGCAACGGTCATCAGCCAGCGCGCCGTGCGCAGGCTGAGCGCCGCGGCGATCGCCATTTGCGAGGGCGACTTCGCGGCTTCGGCGTCAATCGCCAACAGACCAGCGCGCCGGGTTTCCATGGCGTCGAAACGGCGCATGGCGGCTTCGAACAGGCGGTCGCGCGGCGATTGCGTCCGCTCAACCGCTTTGGCGTCCTTGGCCGCTTCCTGATCGAGCAGCGCTTCGATTTCGGTGAGAACAGCGAGTTTGCCGCCGCCGCCATAGAGTTTCGCGAGCGGGATTTCCGCGGCCGCCGCGATGTCGGCCAGACTGATGTCGCGCCAGGGCGATTGCGCCGCGAGTTGAATGGCGCTCTCGGCGAGTTTTTTGCGGTCTCTTTTTCCTAGGGTCATGCTCGATCCATGCACGTCCGTTGGTGGACGCGGAGACCTTAACATAGCGCCGGGGCCGCGCCGCTCTTAAGCGCAAACCTTACTGATCGATAATCTTACTTAAAGCGCAGAGCCTTAAATGCGACCCACGGCTTGGATGAGCGCTTTGTCGCATTTGACGCCCAAAGGCACATTCGATTCATGGGTTCCTAGAGCAACTTTGGACTTTAAATTCGCGCCGAGTGCGCCATCTCGCGGAGGCGAATTTAAAGTCTGTTGCTCTAGTAATTGTCCCGGGCCAGGTTGCGGGAAATCTGCGCGCCGCGGGCGCCAAGGTTTTTTTGCGCTGCTTTCGCGCCTGCATTGCAGGCCGGGTGCTGGCTTTGCTGCTCTTGATAGCCGTCATTGAAGGCGTTGATCATGCCTACGCGTAGGGGGGCGCCCGGCGCCCCCTCGCGATCCAAAAGGCTTTGCATGTTCAACCGCCAGGTCTGGTCGTTGCCGCCGTCACAGGTGGTTTTTAGCGAATGCAGACCGCCGATGACGCTCGCCAGCGCTTTGACATTGGCTTCATAGCCCGGCGACTTGCCGATGGGCGCCGTCACGGGCGGCGCTGACGGCGTTTGGGCCAAGACCGCCAAGGGCG
Organism: Caulobacterales bacterium; assembly: GCA_040510175.1. GTDB lineage: Bacteria > Pseudomonadota > Alphaproteobacteria > Caulobacterales > Aquidulcibacteraceae > JBEVJO01. Next base: position 3,563 of record JBEVJO010000353.1, on the reverse strand, counting down.
CTGCGACGAGGCCGAGCGCGCAAAGGGCGGCGCCGACTTTCACGCTTGGTTTCAGCGTTGATACGCAACGCAAAATCATGTCTTCACGCCCTTGTTTATCAGCGCCGGATGATGCGGCGTCATTGGTTGCCAAGATCAATACGTTTCCGCGCCTGAACGCAAGCTGACCTTGCATCCCGTCTGGGCCGCACCTTACTGGCTGGCCGGGGGCGCCGCGAGCCCCATCATGCCCGCCGCCTTCCAAATGATGCGGAGGGTTTCGCTCCACAGGCCCAAATCGTCGAGAGCGCTCAACGGCACAAATTCGGCGTGCATTGCGTCGTCGCCGGCGACCGGCTCTCCGGACAGCCAGACCGCCACATAATCCACAAGCACCATATGGCGGCCATCGGCGTCCTCTTCGCTGGGCGGCGTGACCGCCTCGATTAGTTCGACCATGGCCTGAATCTCGGCGACAATGCCGGTCTCTTCCAAGGTTTCGCGGATCGCGGCCTCCGCGGTTGTTTCGCCCCATTCGACATGGCCGCCCGGAATCGACCATTCGCCCAGACGCGGCGCCTTGTTGCGCCGGATCATCAGAACCTGATCGCCTTTGAAGCACACCAGTCCGGCGCCCAGAGCGGGCCGGCGGGGCGCGTTTTCGTCCGTCATACGGCTTGTCCCATCGCGTGGCGCAAATCGCGCCAAGCTTTACTGCAAAGCCGAAGCTTTGCCATAAGCGTTGGATTCGCAAGAACGGGCATCATTCATGGCGCATTGGCTTTTTAAATCCGAACCTTCAGCCTGGTCCTGGGATGATCAGGTCAAAGCGGGCGCCAAGGGCACCAATTGGAGCGGCGTGCGCAACCACACCGCGAAGCTCAATCTGATGGCCATGAAGAAGGGCGACCTGGGGTTCTTCTACCATTCCAATGAGGGCAAAGAGATCGTCGGCATCGTCGAGGTGATCAAGGAATATTATCCCGACCCAACCGACCCGAAAGGCATTTTCGGCATGGTCGACATCAAGGCGGTCGAGCCGATGCCCAAACCCTTTACGCTCGAAATGGCGAAAGTCGATCCGGCTTTGGAAAAGATGTCGTTGATCACGTCCTTCCGTTTGTCGGTGCAGCCGGTAACGGCGGCAGAGTGGAAGCACATCCGAAAAGTGGGTGGGTTGAAGAGCTAACGCTCAAAAGCTTTTGCGCACCACTAGGGACCATTCTCGCGGACGGCCTGGCAAATCCTTCACCGATCCATTGCCGCCCGATTGGTCGAAGCGGTTTTGCAGATAATATTTGTCGGTGATGTTCGTGGCTTCCAGCGCGACCGTGAGATCCTTGTTCGGATTTTGCCCAGGCCAGGTGCGCATTCGCGATCGTATAAGCGGCGACCGTATTCAGCGGACCATTGTCCGCGTTGGTGAACATCTTGTTCTGATGCGCGACGTCGACGCGTGGAATGAGTGAGCCATAATTACCCAGGCTAACTTCGTATTGCGCGCCGGCGCTCCATTTCAGTTTCGGCGTGAAGGGCGCCACGTCGGCCTTGCTGAGACCTGTTGAAGGGTCCAACTCGGTGTAATCAAAATCAAGCGTGCTGATGGAAGCGTCGATATTGAGTCCGGGCGCGGGCTCGGCGACGACTTCCAATTCAATGCCTTTCACGTCCGCGTCGCCCGCATTCTGCGGCAGGGCGCAGGGAAAGCCGGGGCCAGGACTGAAGGCTGGGCAAGACAGCAGCGATAGCTGAATATCCTTGTACTTGTTGAAGAAAGCCGCGGCATTCGCACGCAGCCGATTGTCAAAAAAGTCCGTCTTTACGCCGATTTCGTAGGAAGTGAGCGTTTCTTGGCCGAATGGCGCGGCCTGCGTGGCGATAAAGGGACGCGGGCCAATGCCGCCGCCTTTGAAACCTGTTGAAACCGTCGCGTAGGTCAGCACCTTGGGCGACCAGCGATAATCGGCGCTCAGGCGGTAATCGGTTTTGTCGCCAGAATATTTCGAGGTGGAGCCGTTCAGCGTGCCTGTCGGATCGACGAAGAAATTGATCGAGCCGTCGGGGTTCACGCGCAGGAAGGTGTAGTCCTTTTTTTCCTTGGTGTAGCGCAAGCCGCCGGTGACTGTGAACGCCTCCAGTGGTTTCCAAATCGCGGTGGCGAAGATGCCACGTAAGCCGATCGATGGTTTTGTTGCATTCGGCGTGCCGTGGGACAGCGACGATATGGTGAGTTTCGAGCGCGCCGTGCGCGAGCGCTGGTTTGAGGTCATCAGCGGCGATGTCGAAACCTTGCTGGGCCGCAAGCCCCGGTCTTTGCGCGATGTGTTGGCGCAGCGTTTTTCATCATCGCTGGAAAAGATTGAAACCGGACATGAGTGATCCGCTTTACGACGGCCCGCGTCTGGAATTCGCGTTTGCGGTCACGCTGCGCTTTAAGCGTATGAGCACAATCGCCGATCATCCTGCCGGCGGCGTGCGCAGCGCCGTCTATGTCGATGACGGATATTTCGAAGGGCCGCGCCTGAAGGGCAAAGCGGTGCCCAGTTCCGGCGGCGATTACGCCATGCTGCGCCCCGACGACACCGCGATGTTCGACGCCCGCTACATGCTGCAGGAAGAGGATGGCACGTTGATCTATCTGCAAAGCCGGGGCTATTTGTGGGGCCGCAAGCCGGATGTGATGAATAGCTTGCGCCGTTATGCGGCGGGCGAGGGTCCTGCGCCGGCCAAAGCGGACTATTATTTCCGCACGCTCACCCTGTTTGAAACCCCCATCGGCAAGCATGACTGGCTGGCCCGGCACGCTTTCACCGGCTTTGGCGAACGCCGCGCCGACGGCAATCACATTCGCTACTATCAGATTCTCTAGGCCGCTTTTAAGGCTTGCCCGGCGATGCAATTTCCTGCTCCAAGACCGGAGCGGAGGAGTAAGCATGACCACAGCGCCGAACATTCTGTTTTCCCGGGACGGCGCGATTGCGCGCATCGTTCTAAACCGCCCGGACGCTGGCAACGCGATCTCCATTCCCCTGGCGAAGGAGATGATGGACGCCGCCATCCAGTGCGACGAGGATGAGAGCATCCGCTGCGTTATTCTGGCGGGAGCGGGCCGCATGTTCTGCGCCGGGGGCGATATTGGCGGCTTTCGCGAGGCTGGCCCGCGCGCTGGTTACTATCTGAAGGAAATCACCGCCTATATGCACAACGCCGTGGCGCGTCTCGCGCGCATGCCGAAGCCCTTGGTGACGGCGGTACACGGCCCGGCGGCGGGCGCGGGCGTCAGTCTCGCCATTCTGGGGGACATCGTTCTGGCGACGCCGGCGGCGCACTTCACCATGGCTTATACCGCCATCGGCTTGACGCCCGATGGCGGCGCGTCCTGGCTGCTGCCGCGCGTGGTGGGGATGCGCAAGGCGCAGGAATTCATTCTCACCAACCGACGCGTCGGCGCCGAGGAAGCTGTGTCGATCGGTCTGGCGACGCGTCTGGTTGCGCCGGAGGCTTTGGAAGAAGAAACCCAGAAACTGGCCGAGCAATTGGCGGCGGGCGCGACTGGTGCGCTGGGGCGGTCGCGCGCGCTGCTG
>JBEVJO010000352.1:0-6520 GCA_040510175.1 Caulobacterales bacterium | reverse complement strand
CCCGCCGACTATGTCATGGTGCATTTCAAGAAATTGGCCGTTGGGATTTTGCCCATCGACGCAGACGGTTCTGTGCATCTTGTCGGACAGATGCGGTTTACCTTCGGCGCCTATTCGTGGGAGGCGCCGGAGGGCGGCTGCGAGCCCCATGAAGACCCGCTGGACTGCGCCAAGCGCGAATTGGCCGAGGAATCCGGCCTACAAGCCTCTAAAATTGAAAAGATTTTAGAATTGGATTTGTCGAATTCGGTCACGGATGAGCAAGCAATTTGCTATATCGGTTTGGATCTGAGCCCTGCCGAGGGCCGGATGGACGACGTCGAGCGGATCAAGCGGCGGCGTTTACCTTTTGGCGCGGCTCTTGCAGAGGCCGATCAGGGGCGCATTCGGGATGCGCTCACGGTGGCAATGCTGCTGAAGGCGCACCATATGGCGGTAACGGGACGTTTGCCGGGGCCATTGGCGGCCAAAATGCTGGCGAGCGTGCAAGACTATTCGGAGGAGACGCGGGATGGCTGAAGCTCGGCGCGTTATCGATTTTGAACAAAGCCAGTCGACCTGGTCGCGCCTGCGCTCTGAAGCGGCGGCGGCGGCGGCGGCTGAGCCGGTTCTGGCGAGTTATCTGAACGCCACCATCCTGAGCCAAAACAGCCTGAAGGATGCCCTGGGCTACACGTTGGCGCAGAAGCTCGGCGGGGGCGACGTTAGCCAGCTCATGATGCGCGAAGTGATTGACGAAGCGCTGTGCGCCGATCCGACGATCGTCGCCAGCGCGGAACGCGATATGCGCGCGGTGCGTGAGCGCGATCCGGCGACCCGCACCTATTTGCAGCCTTTTCTGTATTTCAAAGGTTATTGTGGTCTGCAGGCTTATCGGATTTCGCATTGGCTCTGGAATCAGGGCCGCGAGACCATGGCCTTCCATCTGCAAAGCCGCATCTCCGAATTGTTCTCGGTGGATATCCACCCGGCCGCCAAGATCGGCTCCGGCGTCTTTATCGACCATGCGCACGGCATTGTGATCGGCGAAACCGCCGAGGTCGACGACGATGTCTCCATGCTGCATTCGGTGACGCTCGGCGGCACTGGCAAGGAACGCGGCGACCGTCACCCCAAAATCCGCAGCGGTGTTCTGATTGGCGCCGGCGCGAAGGTTCTCGGCAATATCGAAGTGGGTGAAGGCGCTCGCATCGCCGCCGGTTCGGTGGTGCTCGATCCAGTCCCCGCCAATTGCACCGTCGCCGGCGTTCCGGCCAAGCCGATCGCCGGGGCCTGCTGTGGCCAGCCGGCGCGCACGATGGATCAGCGCTTCACGCAGGACTGACAACGGCCCGCCTGCCGATTCAGCTTTTCGTTGTGCCTCGCGTCTTCGGATGGTATCCGCGCCCTTCACTCGGGGGCGGATAGAGGATTTGCCGTGAGACCGGACGAAATCAAGCGCGTCGAGCGCTACTTGCAGAAATCCTTCGGCAATCAGACGCTGAGGGTGGTCAAGCGCGTCAACAAGGACGATTCCGCCGAAGTGATGCTGGGCGACGAATTCATCGGCGTGGTGTTCCGCGACGATGAAGACGGCGAGATCAGCTACAGCTTCAATATGTCGATTCTGTCGATCGATCTCGAGGGCTGAGCGACCTCAGCTCGCGCTGAATGTGTAGCCGTCGTTTCTGACGCCGACATTCGGCGGCTGGCCCTGCGTTTCAAACCAATCCCAGCCTTCTTTTAAGTTTGCCCAGAAGTCTGCATTCGGATCCTTGGCGTGCGCGTCCAGGTTCGCCTTTGTCATGGCGAAGGGAAAGGCGTGTACGCGGATGATGGTCTGCCCCGCGGCGAAAGCGGCGATCATCAGCGTCCAGATTTCTTCAATCGCGTCATCGCCCATGGCGTAGCAGCCGATCGAGACGCAATTGCCGTGCACCATCAGCGCGGATCCGGTTCGCCCATGCGCACGGTCGAAGGCGTTCGGATATCCAAGATCAAAAGACAGATGGTAGGACGAATAGGGATTCATCCGCGCATCCGTCACGAAGTAAAAGCCTTCCGGCGCCTGGCCGTCGCCGACGCGCAATTTCGGCCCCAGGTCGCCCGACGCGGCGCAGATCGGATAGCGGCGGAAGCTGACGAAACGGCCGTCGGCGCCTTTTACAAATAGCTCCAGGATTGCGGGCTGCTTGGTGGTGCGCAGGAAGACCGGCGCGCCGAGATTCAGTCCAGCATCTTTCAGCGCCTCCCGCAAAATCGGCGTTTGCCGGTTTACCGCCTGTATGGAGCGATTGCTGGAAGCGGGCCGGGCGATGGCATGCGGGGCGGCCATGGCGCAAAAGCCCGCAAGCCCTCCGGCCAAGAAAGGTCTGCGCGCCAGCGGCGGGTTGCCTCGCGCTGCGCCAAGAGGAGGAAAGCCATCCCGCATGCCGTGTGCACGCTCAGCGAGTCACAAGGCAAAATCCGGGCGGCGCTGGGGAGAGGCCGCCACTTTTGCGGGCGGATATCACTGTGCTTTTTCTGCATCAAAGTTGCGCGTTAACGCAAATCCACGCCTTCGCCAGAATTCCAACATCTGTTGTCGCAGGTCAGCCATGCGTCCGCCGCAGCCGCTTGAGAGAACAGTGTCGGCGCGGCGGTTGCGTTCCTGACCGGCGCGCTAAGGGGTGGAGATCTCTCGCTCAAATCCCTTACATGGCGTCCCAACGGAAGGGCGCTGCTGCTATGGACTCTCGACCCGAGTGCGTGGGCGGAGCCGGGCAGGGCGCCCTTCCCCTTGTTCTGTCCGCAGCCTGCGGCAGTTACCCATATTGCGCTGCAGCGCCCCTCAGATTATTCCTTGGCTACTGGGGAGCGTTTCTTCATGTCCGATTGCATCGACCAGGGCTTCAAGAGCCCAAGCTCTTTGAAAGCAACGCCCAAGACCCGCCTTTCACGACGGTCGATCGCGATTTTGTTGGCTGTCGCCGTGATCGTTCCGATTGGCGTGGTGCGGCTGTTGGACAAGCAGGAAACGGTCTTTGGCGCGCCTGGCGAAACCATCGTCGGGCCCAATCGCGTGAAGTGGGAAATTTCGGGTCTGCCCCGCGTCGGTAAGGGCATCGCACAAGACGACGCCTCGGCGCTGTGGCTCGGCGCCACGCAATCCATTCATGCTGGGGTCTGCGCCGGCGTCAATCAGGGAAGAGTGGTGATCGCCGAAGCGCCGGAGGGTCTGAAGCAGGCGCTCGGCATTTACGTGGTGTCGTGCGTGCCCGACGCGGACGGTCAGGTGCGCAAATACTGGTTCAAGCGCGCAGGCAATGGCGTGTCGCCGTGCGCCGATCTCGATTCCTGCAAGAAGAACACCTAAGGGCGCCGCCCTTAGTGATGGTTCTGTAAAAGCGAATCCAGCGCCGTTTCAAACACGCCGAGATCGTCAATAAGCGCCCCCTGGCCATCGGGAATGCGCTCGAACCACAAATGTGTGGGTACGGACAGCATGAGATTTTCCGGCAGACCGAAATCCTCGATTTCCATGCCCAGACCGTCGCGCCAAACGTCTTTGTCGTCCTTTGCGCCGTTGCACAAGGCGATGGTGCGCTTGGCCAAATCATACGACATGCCTGACGGCAGACACATATAGGCGGCCGTCTTCTTGCCCAGCGCCACGGCCGCGCCGAGTTCAAAGGCCGTGCCCGGATCGCAATTCGCGCCGCGAAACGGCGACAGATTGGCGATCACGGCGTCCGCCTTACGCAGCAATTCCATATTGTGCTCATAAATCGCCGCCGCTAAAGCCGGGCCGCTTAGGCCGTCCTCGATGTCGCCGTCGAGCGGAAACAGGCCTTTCACGCCTTTGCGCTCGCAAATGCGTTTCTTGCGCATGCCGTGCTCGTGCGCATCTGGCCGGAAAACGTCCGGCCCTGCGAGATAGACGCTGCGTATCGTCACTTTAAATCTGTCCGGTCTCTTTGGGGGTGTTGAGTAATCCGGTCGCAGGCATTTCGGAAGCGTCTCGTGCGTTTCTGCGCAGCGCAGGGGTTCGATGAGCCTGGGATTGTGGGAAAAGCCGGCGATTTCGCTGCAAATAACGGCAAAAAGCCGCCAATTGCGCCTCTAAAATTGGCGCGCTCAATGACCTTCTTGCGCCGTTGCATACGGTCAGGCGGCGCTTGGATCAAAATCCGGCGGCGCCAGTTCAAAACCCTCAAACCGGAAGCCCGGCGCCACGGTGCAGCCGACCAGCGTGTAGGCGCCCAAGCTTTTCGCGGCTTGCCACGCGCCGGTGGGGACGATGCCTTGCGGCCGTTCGCCCTTGGCGAGGTCAGCGCCCAAAAGGACAGTATGGGCTCTGCCGTCTTGCGCGATCAACAGCTCTAAAGGTGCGCCCGCGTAATAATGCCAAGTCTCCACCGCGTCGACTCGATGCCAGGCGGAGGCTTGGCCTTCCTTGATCAGAAAATAGATGGCGGTCGAGGCGGCGCGGCCGTCTTGGGTATACGCATCGCGGAAGGTTTCCCTGTAAAAGCCGCCTTCCGGATGCGGCTCCAAATCCAACAAAGCGATGATCTGATCGGCGCTGAGCGGCATGGGACTGTGACCTTGAGGATACCAGCGCGATCTTGGCTCCTTGAAGGCGCGCTTTAAAGGTCTTAATTCAACGGCTTGCGGGTAAGCGTTGGAATCGCCGCATTTGCCCACGCATGGCCCAATCGGGTCATTCGATTTGCTGCCAAGCCTACGCTAAACACTCATATGGACGAAACAGAGACGGCAGCCGCCCCAGAGGACGTTGAGGCTTCGGCTCCGCAACTCAGCGGGCTGACCGGCGTCGACGTCATCAAGGATAATTTGAAGCGCTTGCCGGGCAGTCCGGGCGTCTATCGGATGCTCAATGCCGAGGGCGAGGTGCTCTATGTCGGCAAAGCGCGCGATCTGAAGAAGCGCGTTTCATCCTACGCCAAATTGTACGGCCAATCGAACCGCATCGCGCGCATGATCCGAGCCACGGCGCAGATGCATTTCGTCGTCACCAAAACCGAAACCGAGGCGCTGCTGCTCGAAGCCAATCTGATCAAGAGCCTCAAGCCGCGTTTCAATGTGCTGCTGCGCGACGACAAATCCTTTGCTGAAATCCTGATCCGTACCGATCACCCATCGCCGCAGATCATGAAGCATCGCGGCGCGCGCAGCCTCAAGGGTCATTATTTCGGTCCCTTCGTTTCGGCCGGCGCAGTCAATCAGACGCTGGACACGCTGCAGAAGGCGTTTCTCCTGCGCTCTTGTTCGGACAGCGTTTATTCGAACCGCTCGCGCGCCTGCATGCTGCACCAGATCAAGCGCTGTTCGGCGCCGTGCGTGGGCCATATCAGCGAGCCGGACTACAACAAATTGGTGGACGACGCGGTTGCTTTTCTCTCTGGCCGCAGCGCTGAGCTGCAGACCAGAATGGCGGCTGAAATGAATGCGGCGTCCGAGGCGTTGGATTTTGAAAAGGCCGCCCGTTATCGCGATCGTATCCGCGCGCTGGCCTCGATCCTGCAATCGCAGAACATCAATCCGCAGACCTTCTCCGACGCCGACGTGTTCGCGCTGGCGATGGAGGGCGGGCAGTCCTGCGTGCAGGTGTTCTTCTTCCGCGCTGGGTTGAATTGGGGCGATCGCGCCTATTTTCCCCGCCACCAAAAAGACGTGGAACCTGCCGAAATTCTGTCCGCTTTCCTGGCGCAGTTTTACGCCGAACGCGAGGCAGCGCCTTTAGTGATGGTGTCGGAACATCTGACGGAAGCGCCTCTCTTGGAAGAGGCATTGGCGGTCCGCGCCGGACGCAAGGTGGAAGTGTGCGTGCCGCAGCGCGGCGAGAAGCGCAAAATCCTCGATCAGGCGCTGGTCAACGCTAAGCAGACGCTCAGCCGCAAAATGGCGGAAAGCGCCACGCAGGTACGTCTGCTGGAGGCGGTGGCTGAAGCTTTTGGTCTCGAAGAAACGCCACAGCGCATCGAGGTCTATGACAACAGCCACATTCAAGGTGCGCACGCTGTCGGCGCCATGATCGTGGCGGGGCCCGAGGGTTTCGAGAAAAAGAATTATCGCAAGTTCAACATCAAATCGTCGACCCTCACGCCCGGTGATGATTTCGGCATGATGCGCGAAGTGCTGCAGCGGCGCTTTGCGCGGCTGTTGCGCGAGGCGCCGGAAAAGGCCGCGACGGACGACGAAGGCGGCGTGGATTTTTCGAAGTCTGACGATGCCGGCGTCTGGCCGGACATTGTGCTGATCGACGGCGGCGAAGGTCAGATCGGCGCCGTGCATGAGATCCTCGATGAGATGGGGCTGGATCGCAAGGTCGCGGTGATTGGCATCGCCAAGGGGCCGGATCGCGACGCTGGGCGCGAGCGCTTTTTCATGCGCGGCAAGCCGCCATTTCAATTCGAGCCGAATGCGCCCGCTTTATATTTCCTGCAGCGCATCCGCGACGAAGCGCACCGCTTTGTCATTGGCGCGCACCGCTCCAAACGCAGCGCCGCCATCGTTGTCAATCCGCTCGATGAAATTC
>JBEVJO010000351.1:0-6863 GCA_040510175.1 Caulobacterales bacterium | reverse complement strand
GTCAAATAAGCGCAGCCGTCACTCTGCAAAAACACGTGCAGATTTTGCAACTCGGCGATGTCCCCATACCGGCCCATCGGCACCGTCTCCGTGCCAGTCGCAGTCGAAGCGGCTTCAGGAATAGGGTTGAGCTTTTCCCAGGCGCCGGGCGTCGGAAACGGTCCCGGCGCAATGGCGTTCAAGCGGATGCCGTATTGGCCCCACTCCACGGCCAAAGACATCGTCATTGCGTGAATAGCGCTTTTTGCCATTGCCGACGGCACGACATAGGCGGAGCCCGTCCACACCCAAGTCACCAGATTGCTGACGACGGAGCCCTTTATGCCTTCGTCAATCCAGCGTTTTCCTGCCGCGAGCGTGGCGTAGAAGCTGCCGTCCATCACCGTGGATGCGATGGCCCGATAGGCGCGTGGACTTAAGCTCTTTGTCGGGGCGATAAAATTTGCCGCCGCATTATTGACCAATCCCGTCAATGGGCCATGCGTCCAGATATCCGCCATCATAGCGTCAATGGAATCGGGATCACGAACATCGCAGACGTGTCCAAACACATTCGCGCCGGTATCCTTGCGAATCTCATCGGCGGATTTGTCCAGCAATTCGGCGCGGCGGCCGCTGATGTGCACGTCAGCGCCGGCTTTCGCAAAAGCCTGCGCAATTTCGCGGCCGAGGCCGCCGCCGCCGCCGGTAATCAAAATTCGCTTAGATTTGAGAACGCCGCCGGCGAATAATTCTGTCGACACTTCGGAACCCCTCAGCACCCGCAAGCGGAACGCGGACGACCAATGTCGCCGCCCTGTCCAAACGCGATGACGAAGCATACCAACGCGCAAGATCGAGCGCCCCGGCAAATATAGTGAAGCTGTTTACAACCTTCTTGTTCGATGTCAATAGATCCATAGGAAACCCGCTGCAGGAGAACGACAATGGGCTGTATGACAGGAAAAGTCGCGCTGGTGACGGGGGGTGGGCGCGGTGTCGGCAAAGGTATCGCGCTCGCGCTTGCGGACGCCGGCGCAGCGGTTGTGGTGAACGACCTTGGCGTTTCGCTCGGCGGCGAGGCCGCGTCGGTGGCCCCGGCGCAAGAAGTGGCGGATGAGATCAACGCCAAAGGCGGCGCCGCAATCGCAAACTTTGACAGCGTGGCCACTTGGGACGGCGGCCAGAACATGATCAAGGCCGCCGTGGACGCGTTCGGACGCATCGACGCCGTCATCAACAACGCCGGAAATTTACGCGATGCCCTCTTCCACAAAATGACGGAAGAAGAATTCGACGCGGTCATCGCCGTCCACCTCAAAGGCTCCTTCAATGTTAGCCGCGCCGCAGCGCACTATTTCAAGGATCAAAATGGCGGCGCCTATGTTCACATGACTTCGACCTCAGGCCTCGTCGGCAATTTCGGTCAAGCCAACTACGCAGCGGCGAAACTGGGGATCGCTGGCCTCTCCAAGTCGATCGCGCTCGACATGCAGCGCTTCAATGTCCGCTCAAACGCTGTAGCGCCGTTCGCCTGGACGCGAATGATCGATTCCATTCCCGCCAACACCCCAGAGCAACAAAAGCGTGTCGCGGGGCTGCAAAAACTGGTGCCAGAGAAAATTGCGCCGTTCGTCGTAGCTTTGGTCAGCGATGCGGGCGCAAGCGTGACGGGGCAGCTTTTTGGCGTGCGCAACAACGAAATCTATTTGTTCTCTCAACCACGCCCAATCCGGACCGCACACACCGCCGAAGGCTGGACGCCAGAAGCGATCGGCGAGCGCGTGTTTCCCCAATTCGCCAATGACTTCTATCCGCTGCACCGCTCCGGCGACGTGTTTACGTGGGATCCGGTCTAATCATGCCGCTCAACGTCCATGCGATTCTGAGCCATCGCTTCAAAGAACTCCGCCAGCAATATACGGAGCGCGATGCGATCTTGTATGCGCTGGGACTTGGCCTCGGGGCTGATGCTCTGGATCAGTCTGACCTTGATTATCTTCTCGAAACGCGCGGAAAAGCCTTACCATTTTTTGCGGTCACGATGGCGAGCCCAGGAATGTGGATGCGCGATCCCACCTTTGGCGTGACCTTCAGCAAGCTGGTGCACAGCGCGCAAGAGGCGACGTTCCACGCCCCGCTCCCTGCAAGGGCGGAGGTGAACGCCACGCCGTGTGTCGCCGGTTTGTATGATCGTGGTGAGGATCGCGGCGCGGTGCTGATTGTCGAACGCGAAATCCGGGACGCTCAATCGCAAACCCTTTATTGCACAGTACGACAAACCTTGTTGTTGCGCGGAGACGGCGGCTTTGGCGGCAATCCGCCGCCGAAGCTTACCAGCGCGCCAATTCCAAATCGCACGGCGGATAACACCTACGATGTGCGAACTTCCACGCGCGCGGCTTTGATCTATCGGCTTTCGGGCGACTGGAATCCGCTCCATGCCGACCCGGAATTTGCAAAGACCGCTGGCTTCGAAAAGCCGATCTTGCACGGCTTGGCCTCTTATGGAATTGCCGGGCGTGGGCTTATGAAAGCCTATAATTGCTCGATTTCATTTCTGCGTTGCCAATTTTCCGGTATCGTCTTCCCCGGCGACTCAATCACCTTCAAAACCTGGGACGGCGGCGGCAACATCGCTTTCGAAGCGTTCGTCGGTGATCGCAAGGTCTTGGCGAACGGCCTAGCGGAAAAGGGCGTATAATGATCGGCGATCCAAACCTTGCAACACGGATAAGGTCCGAGCTGCGCCTGCCCGTCTTCGCGGGCCCAATGTTCATCGGCTCCACCGCCGACCTTGTCATCGCCCAATGCCAGGCCGGCATTGTCGGCTCGATGCCCGCGCTCAATCCGCGCTCCACGGCCGCGCTCGATTCCGACATCGCCAAGATCAAGGAAGCGGTCGGCGACGCGCCCTACGCGATTAACCTGGTCGGACATAAATCAAACGACCGCCTCGACGCCGATTATGCCGTACTTGAAAAATACAAAGTGCCCATCGTCGTTCTAGCGCTCGCCGCGAACGCCGACCTTGTTAACGCCGTGCACAATTATGGCGGCCTGGTTTTCAACGACATCATCAAGAACCGGCACGCGCAGAAATGCGCGGAATTTGGGGTGGATGGCTTGATCGCCGTCAGCGCCGGCGCTGGCGGCCATACGGGGAATTTGTCCCCATTCGCCTTGGTCCAAGAAATCCGGGAGTGGTGGCAAGGGCCGATCTGTCTGGGGGGCGCCATCGCCACCGGCCGTCAGGTCCTCGCCGCGGAAATCATGGGCGCGGACTTTGGCTATATCGGCTCCCCGTTCCTTGCCTGCGATGAAGCGAACACAAGCCGGGAACAAAAGCAAATGATCGTGGATAGCAGTTCGGCGGACGTCCTGGTGAGCAAGAGCTTCACCGGCGTCGACGCCGCCTTCATGCGCCCATCGATTATCGCCAACGGGCTTGATCCAGATAATCTCAAGCGCGACCCTTCCATGGAAATCAACATCAAAGACGGCGGCGCCAACGCCAAAGCTTGGCGCGATATCTGGAGTGCGGGCCAAGGCATCGGCGCGATTAAGAAAATCCAGCCCGCCAAGGATTATATCGATGCGGTCGCCGGCCAATATTTCTCGGCGCGCGCCGACGCCCTGAAGATGTTGAGCGCCTGACGCAGCTATGACGGTTACTGCCGCGCTTGACATCGCATCCAAGCAAACTTACAAACCATTTACTCGGTTTCTTTGAGAACCCATTCGTCTGCGAGCCGCTGCGAGAACACATAAGATGACGGCGCCGATCCGCGTACAGGCCGACTTCAAAGCGGGAATTTTCCGGACGCCCCGACGCGCCTTTACCGACCCCAACGTTTTGGAGAAAGAATACGAAACAATCTTTTCCAAGTGTTGGCTCTATCTGGCACATGCGTCGGAGCTGCCAAATCCTGGCGACTTTCTCAGCCGCACCGTCGCGCGTCGCCCTATCCTATTCACGCGCGACAAGAACGATCAGTTTCACGCGTTGCTGAACACATGCCCGCATCGCGGCGCGACGGTCTGCCGCGAACGCCATGGTAATTCGAGCACGTTTCAGTGCCTTTATCACGGCTGGAACTTCCGTAACGACGGACAATTGCGCGGCGTGCCGGGGGCCGATCGCTATCCGTCAAACTTTCGCGACGATCCGGGCAAGTCGCTGCAGAAGGTTCCACGGCTGGATCGCTTCGGCGATTTCTTCTTTATCAATTTTTCCGCCGACGGCGAAGACCTCGCCACCTACCTTGCGGGCGCCGGAGATTATCTAAAGCTGGTCTCGGAACATTCCGAGTCTGGCATGCGTATTGTCGGCGGCACGCAGGAATACGCGATTCGCGGCAATTGGAAGTTACTCGCCGAAAATAGCTTCGACGGCTACCACGCCGCCACCACGCATTCGACCTACTTAAACTATCTCAAGAACGCCAACGGGGCGCTTCACAACACGCGCCTAGAAGGAACCTGCCACGACCTAGGCAACGGGCACGCCGTCATCGAATACACAGCGCCCTGGGGCCGCCCCATCGCCAGTTGGATTCCTTTATGGGGCGAGGAAGGCAAACAGGAGATCGACCGCATCTATGGTCGACTCGTTGATCGCCTTGGGCGAGATCGCGCGGATCGCCTCGCTCGCTACAATCGCAATATGGTGATCTTTCCCAACCTGGTCATCAACGACATCATGGCGATTACCGTGCGCACCTTTTACCCAACGGCGCCCGATTATCAGAACATCAATGCTTGGACGCTCGCCCCAGTTACGGAATCGGAATGGCTGCAGAAGTTTCGCCTCTTCAATTTTCTTGAGTTCCTAGGCCCAGGTGGCTTTGCAACACCCGATGACGTCGAAGCGATCGAAAAATGTCAGGCCGGCTTCGCCAATGCGCAAGAGGCGCAATACAACGACATTTCAAAAGGAATGCTGAACGAAGGCGCGCAATCCTTTGATGATGAGGCGCAAATGCGGGCCTATTGGATCGAGTGGGACCGCCGCATCGCCACGGTGGAATCCACACTATGAGCGACATGGACTTGCATTATCGCGTCACGATCTTCCTCAATATGGAAGCCGATATGCTGGATCGCTGGGCGCTCGACGAATGGCTCTCGCTGTTCGCCGATGACGCCCACTATTACGTGCCGCCGACGGATATGGATGGCGACAAAGCCGACCCCACGCGCGACCTCTTCTACATAATGGATGATCGCGCCCGCCTACGCGAACGTGTGGTGCGCTTGAACGACAAGAACTGCCATTCCGAACAACCGCGATCAAAGACACGCCACCTCGTCAGCAATATTATTGCCAAACGTTCGGGCGAGGATGTCGATGCGCGCGCCTCGTTTGTCGTCTATCGCCATAAGGATGGCGCGGCCGACGCCTTTGTTGGTCACTACGTCTACACGCTTGAAGATTGCGGCGACACCTTTCGGATCAAAAGCAAAAAGTGCGTTCTCGATATGGAAGCGTTGCGTCCGCATGGACGCATTAGCATACTTCTGTGAGGCGACGATGACCGACAGAATCCGTTACGCGCGTTTGGGCTATGTGAGTTTGTGTGCAACGAACCTGGACGCGACGCGTCAGTTCTACGAACACGGCATCGGGCTGCAATTGAGCGGCAGCAAACCCGGCCAATTGCGCTTTCGTTGCTCGGATAAACCGCACGATCTTATTTTCGAACAATCCTCCACGCCAGGCCTGCGCCGGGTCGCCTTCGAATTGGAGGACGAATGGCAATTGCGCGCGGCGTTTGATCGCATTTCCCACCTGGGCCTCTCACCTGTCTGCTTGCAACCGGCTCAAACCCGCGATTTTCAAGTTGAAACCGGCTTCCGCTTCGTCAATCCGAACAGCGGCCTTGAGCTTGAGTTTTACGCGGGTCAGGAAAAATCTCCGACGCCATTCCAAGCAACGCAAGCGAGCATTGCGCGCCTTGGTCACGTGGTCTTGAACGTGGCGGACTTTGAATCGGAGTTCGATTTCTGGGTCAACAAACTCGGTTTCGAAGTTTCCGACTACGTGCCGGGTCGCATCGCCTTCCTGCGCTGTTTCCCGAATCCATTGCATCACAGCGCGGCGCTTGTGGCCGGCCCAGCGAACGGTTTGAATCATGTGAACTTCATGGTCACGGACATCGACGATGTCGGTCGCGCGATTTATCGCATGCGAAATATCGGCGCGCCGATTGTATTTGGGCCGGGCCGTCACGCTCCGTCGGGCAGCATCTTTTTGTACTTTCTCGATCCGGACGGCATGACGATGGAATATAGTTTCGGCATGGAGCTGTTCGATGAAATTGGCGCGCGCGAGCCGCGCCTGCTGGAGCCGAAGCCGGAAGTTCTGGATATGTGGGGCGGCTTACCAACGCCGGAATTCGGCAAAGTCGGGCAGATCATAACCGCTCATGGCTGACGCAGCTCCCCTCGCCGGTCAAACGGCAATCGTCACCGGCGCGGGACGTGGGATTGGCCTGTCTATCGCGAAGCGCCTGCTCGCCGATGGCGCACGCGTCATGATCACCGATATTGCGCAAGACAATTGCGACGCCGCGATTAAAGATTGCAATGCGGACGAGCGCATCGCGGCCTTTGTCGGCGATCTGTCATCCGAGAATGCCGCGGAACAATTGATCGCCCAGACGCTGACACACTTTGGCTCACTGCACATTCTGGTGAACAATGCCGGCGGCGGCATTCTACGGCCATTTCTCGACCACACGCCGGACACTTTGCGGACCACCATCGACCGCAACCTTTGGACATGCGTCTGGTGCAGTTATTATGCTCTCCCGCATATGAAAAAGGCCGGTTACGGCCGTATCATCAATCTCGGCGCGGATTCCGTGCGCAACGGTTTGTTC
>JBEVJO010000350.1:0-6222 GCA_040510175.1 Caulobacterales bacterium | reverse complement strand
CACATCCATTTCCCCGGCGGGGTCCGCGATGGAATCCAGGTTGACGATGGCGGAACGCAAGGCTTCGTCGGCGATGGCGCGCCAGCGCTCCGGTGCGATCCATTGTTCGTATTCGGCCCGGCCGCCGGCGCCGGACGAGCCGTTTTCGCGCCGGCCATTTTGTTCGCAGGTCACGGACACGTTCAGGCGGACCAGAGGGCGGATATCTTTATATAGCTCGCCGCCGGTGCGCAGGATGTCGATCTCGCGGCGGCCGCCTGCCAGAGAAACCGTGACCTGGACCACGCGCGGGTCCTTGGCGCGGACATAAGCGTCGATTTCCTGCAGCAGATCGGTTTTCGCCGTGAAACTGGGCGCGGCGAGGGGATCGACGTCGCCGTAGAGCTTGCGATTGGTGCGGGCGGGACTGAGCGCCAACACGCCTGAGTGGCCGCGTTTGACCGCAGCGGCGGAGTCGGCGGCGCGTTTGATCGCGGCTTCGGAGATTTCACTGGCGTGGGCATATCCGGTGGCCTCGCCAGCGACGACGCGCAGACCGAAGCCCTGGTCGGAATCGTAGGTCGCTGATTTCAGACGGCCGTCGTCCCAGAGAAAGCTTTCGGAGCGGGACCGCTCGGCAAACAGTTCGCCATCGTCAGCGCCTTGCAGCGCGTTGTCGAGAATTGCGCGGAGGCTTTCAGGGCTGACGGCTTCATCGAGGACGGATGTCATGGGCGCTCCGGGCGGGAAAAGAGTGAAACCATCATGTTGGGGTTCGGTCGCAGTGCACAAGGTCTATGAGATTGCGCCGCCGTGGATGTTTGCAAAGGCTACGCCCAGAAGCGCGGCGTGATGGTCGTGCCGCATTTTCCGCATTTCGGGTTGTCGACGGCGGCGTCACAACGGGCGCAGATCAGCTTCTTCTGTTTCTCACCGCCCATCCGCACAGCGTGCGCACCGCAATTATCGCAGGGGATCTCTTTTGATTTCATTGATTTACGGCATTTCGGGCATTTGGCTGTCCAGTTCGGCCGCAGACCTTTGGCCATGTTTGGCCGCGCCCTCACGAAAAATGCGAGGATCAGCGCAGCCACGATGACTGCAAGCGCCAGGATCAGGCTCTTAAGCGCCAACAGGGCCACCAACGCGATGATCAGGGCCAAAATTATAATGATGTCTATCAGTTTGGGCCTCCCCCAAGGCGCCGGTGTCGAGCCGACGCTTGACCCTAAACGGGGGCGCTTCCGGTGCAAGCGGCAAGATGGCGCCTGTGGAAAAGGTTTTGAGCGTTGTGAGCCCAGGTGAAATGCCGTCGTTTTAGGCGCGTGCCGTCGCTAATTCTTGGGTGAGGCGCCGCCCGTCAGCGTGTCGCCTGCGACATTTTTGCCCGTACAAGTGGGCACGAACAGCAGTCGACAGGGCTGTATGAAGCAGTCATTAAGGGGAATCGCAGCGCTGTTATTGCGTTGTTGGGGTACAGGGCGAGGAGGGGGCGCGCGTGGCGCTTACAGTTCTGAGAAATTTAGCGTTCGCATCCGTCGCGGGCGTCATTGGCGCCGGTATCCCGGCGGGCGGGGCGGCGTTGGCGGAGGGATTGCCCATTCAAGGCATGCCGCATGATGGCGGTCTTGGCTTTACGCCGGCCGCGAGCCCCGTGATGCGTGACATCGTGGCATTCCACGACAAGCTGCTGTTGCCGATCATTACGGCCGTGACCATTGTCGTCTTGCTGCTGCTGCTTTGGGTAATGATCCGCTACAATTCGGCGGCCAACAAAGAACCGCGCAAGTTCACGCACAACACCTTGGTGGAAATCATCTGGACCGTCATTCCGGTGGCGATCCTAGTGGTTATCGCGGTGCCGTCTTTCAAACTGCTCTATAAGGAAGACGTGCTGCCCAAGATCGACATGACGATCAAGGCGACCGGCAATCAGTGGTACTGGTCCTACGAATATCCCGACAATGATGGAATAAGCTTCGATTCCAATCTGGTCAAAGAGGCGGATCTGAAGCCGGGCCAGATGCGTCTGCTCTCGGTCGACAACCCGCTGTACGTGCCGATCAACAAAAATATCCGCGTCATCGTGACAGCGACTGACGTCATCCACGCTTTCACGGTTCCTGCCTTCGGCTTCAAGATCGACGCTGTGCCGGGCCGTTTGAACGAAGTGTGGTTCAAGGCAGAGAAGCCAGGCATTTATTTCGGTCAATGCTCGGAATTGTGCGGCAAGGACCACGCCTTCATGCCGATCGAAGTCCATGCGATGGCGCAAGAGGATTTTGACGCCTGGGTGGCGTCGAAGAAGACCGCCTCCGCAGCCCCGGCGGCGCCAGCCGCAGCTGCGCCTGGGGCCGCTCCAGCTGCTGCGCCCGCTGAAACCGGCGGCGCTTCCAATAAAACACGCTAAGGCGTCACGTATATCTTAGGAGACTGAGTATGGCAGGGCACGCATCCGATAGCGCCCATGACGGCCACGCCGAAGAGCACGATCACCGCCCATATATTTGGGATCCACGGCGTTGGCTGTTTTCGACGAACCACAAAGATATCGGCACGATGTATCTCATCTTTGCCATTATCGCAGGGATCGTCGGCGGCTTCTTCTCGCTGCTAATTCGGATGGAATTGGATGCGCCGGGCATTGGCGTTCTGACTCAATTTGTCGGCGGCGACGTCGACGCGGCCAAGCATTTCTACAACACGCTGATCACCTATCACGGCCTGATCATGATCTTCTTCATGGTCATGCCGGCGATGATCGGCGGCTTCGGCAATTGGTTCGTGCCTTTGATGATCGGCGCGCCGGACATGGCGTTCCCGCGCATGAACAACATCTCGTTCTGGCTGTTGCCGGCTTCGTTCGCGCTGGCATGCTTGTCGATGTTCGTGCCGGGCGTCGGCTCCTATAACGGCTTCGGCGGCGGCTGGGTTTTGTATCCGCCGCTTTCGACGACGGGTCATGGCGGTCCGGCCATGGATTTGCTCATCCTGTCCTTGCACATCGCCGGCATCAGCTCGATTCTCGGTTCGATCAATTTCATCACCACGATCTTCAACATGCGCGCGCCGGGCATGACCCTGCATCGGATGCCTTTGTTCGTGTGGTCGATCCTGGTGACGGTGTTCTTGCTGGTTCTGTCCTTGCCCGTTTTGGCGGGCGCGTTGACCATGCTGCTCACGGACCGCAATTTCGGCACGACCTTCTTTGATCCGGCCGGCGGCGGCGATCCGGAACTGTACCAGCACTTGTTCTGGTTCTTCGGCCACCCTGAAGTTTACATCCTGATTTTGCCGGGCTTCGGCATCGTTAGCCAAATCGTCTCGACCTTCTCGCGCAAGCCGGTGTTCGGTTACTTGGGCATGGCTTATGCGATGGTTGCGATCGGCTTCATCGGCTTCATCGTTTGGGCGCACCACATGTACACGGTGGGGATGAACGTGAACTTGAAGGCCTATTTCGTCGCGGCGACGATGATCATCGCGGTGCCCACCGGCATCAAGATCTTCTCGTGGATCGCCACGATGTGGGGCGGCTCGATTTCGTTCAAGACCCCGATGTTGTGGGCGTTGGGCTTCATCTTCCTGTTTACGCTTGGCGGCGTCACGGGCGTGGTTTTGTCCAACGCCGGCGCCGATCAGTCGCTGCACGACACCTACTACGTGGTGGCGCACTTCCATTACGTGCTGTCGCTTGGCGCTGTGTTCGCGGTGTTTGGCGGCTTCTATTACTGGCTGCCCAAGATGTCCGGGTACAAATATTCGGAGTTCCTCGGCAATCTGCACTTCTTCATGACGTTTATCGGCGTCAACTTCGTGTTCTTCCCGCAGCACTTCTTGGGCCTGCAAGGGATGCCCCGCCGCTATATCGACTATCCCGACGCCTTCCACTTCTGGAACCACGTCTCGACCATGGGCTCCTATCTGTCGTCCTCGGCGGTGATCGTATTCCTGATCATGCTGGTGGATTGCTTCGTGCGCCGCCGCAAAGCGGGCGACAATCCATGGGGCGAAGGCGCAACGACGCTGGAGTGGACCTTGTCCTCGCCGCCGCCGTTCCACCAATTTAGTGAACTGCCGAAAATCTCGCCCAATACGCACGGGCACTGATTTTCGGGAAAATCTAGAGTATTTGCGGCGGCTCCGGTGGAGTCGCCGCAAGGCGTTTAGGCGATCAAAAGAATAGGCGGCCAAAGCGCGCAGGCCGCAGTCCAATGTTACGCAGAAGCGTTTTTGGAGTATGCGAAGGCCATGAATACCGCGAGCCTGACTCAGACAGAATTCTCGCTGACGCAAACCGCGCGGCCGAGCGATTACATCGCCTTGATGAAACCGCGCGTGATGTCGCTCGTGATCTTCACTGCCTTTACCGGTCTCGTCTGCGCGCCGGGGCATATCGATCTTGTTCTTGGCGCCGCCTCCATTTTGGCTGTCGCCGCGGGCGCTGGCGCAGCGGGCGCGCTGAACATGTGGTACGACGCCGACATCGACGCCAAGATGTCGCGCACGCGCACGCGACCAATCCCGTCGGGGCGAGTGGCGCCGTCCGAGGCGCTGGCGCTTGGCCTCGTCGTTTCGATTTTTTCCGTTCTGCTGATGGCGCTCGCCGCAAACTACGTCGCGGCGGGGCTTTTGGCCTTCACCATCGTGTTTTATGCCGTCTTCTACACGATGGTTCTAAAGCGCCGCACTGACCAGAACATCGTTATTGGCGGCCTTGCAGGCGCTCTGCCGCCGGCGGTGGCCTGGGCGGCGGTCACAGGCGACGTGCCGCTGAACGCTTGGCTGATGGTGGCGCTGATCTTCCTTTGGACGCCGGCGCACTTTTGGGCGTTGGCGCTTTATCAGTCGGCTGATTTCCAGCGGGCGGGATTGCCTATGCTGCCAGTGACGCGCGGCGCGAAATCGGCGCGGGCGCATATTCTGGCGTATTCGGTGCTGACGGCGCTGATCGGCGTCGTTCCTGCCTTCACGGGTCTTGGCGGCGGCGTTTACGCTGCGGTCTCAATCATCATGGGCGTCACCTTTATGGGGCTGGGGCTTCGCGTCTTCAATTCGCGTGCAGGCGATATCGCGGGCGCGGCGGGTGAGGGCGGCGCGCTTTACAATGTGCGTGTAGAAGCCTTGCCGGCGCGTGATCTGTTCGCTTTTTCGATCCTCTACCTCTTTGTGATGTTCGCGGTTTTGCTCGGTGAAAACCTCATCGCGCGTCTTTCAGGCGTCTTGGTATGAGCGACAAAGATGTCAAACCGCCGCTGACGCCTGAACAAGCGCGCAACCGTCGCAATATCGCAACAGCGCTGGCGATCACGGGTTTTATCCTCCTGGTGTTCTTTGTGACCATGGCGAAGATTAAGGGAAACGTCCTTGAGCGACCCTTCTGACGCCCCGGCGCTGAAAAAGCGCTTTCGTTTTAGTGCGGCCATGACCGTTGGCGTTGTGCTGGTCATGCTGTCTTTGTCGTTCGCCGCTGTTCCCTTGTATGACGCCTTTTGCAAGGCGACTGGATGGGGTGGGGAGACGCAGGTGGCGAAAACCGCGTCCACCAAGGTCTTGGACCGGACCATGGAAGTCCGCTTCGACGCCAATACCGGCTCAGGCGCGCCGTTCGAGTTCAAGCCCGACAAGACCAGCATGACGCTAAAGGTTGGCGAAACGGGATTGGCATTCTTCCGGCTGAAGAACTTGGCCAGTGTGCCGATTACGGCTCAGGCGACCTACAATGTGACGCCGGACAAGGCCGGGATCTATTTCCAGAAGCTGCAATGCTTTTGCTTTACGCCGAAGACGTTCGCGCCTGGCGAAACCCTTGAGTTGCCGGTTCTTTTTTACGTCGACCCGAAAATTGCCGTCGATAAGGACGCCGAAGAAGTGCGCTCGATCACCTTGTCCTATACCTATTTCGGCCAACCGGGCCAAAACGCCGCAGGCGGGAAGGCCACTGCAACGCGCTGAGGCCTTTGCAGGCGCTTGCCTGCGCGGCTAAGGCGACGCTAAACCAAGGTTAAGTGATTTGGGCGAATAGGGGATTCGTCCGGAGTTTTTAGGGGAAGCCCGCGCCATGTCGACGACCGCGGTCAAGCACGACTACCATCTCGTCAATCCGAGCCCGTGGCCGCTGGTCGGCTCAATCGCTTTGTTTATCCTTGCGATCGGCGCCGTGACCTACATGAAGGGGTTGTTCGGCCTTCCCAAGGGCACGCTCTGGCTGCTGCTGATCGGCTTCGCAGCTGTTCTGTACAC
>JBEVJO010000349.1:0-2820 GCA_040510175.1 Caulobacterales bacterium | reverse complement strand
CCGATCTGCTGCAGGAAATCGACGCTTATGTCCGCGCCAAGGACCCGCGCGTGGTCCAGGTCACGGTTTCTCTGGCAGGCGGCCGCCGCGAGATCGACATCCTGCGCGCCGGCGGCGAGCTATATCAAGATATCCGTCCTCTTGTCCGCCTGAACGTGTCCGTGACCTGCGAACAAAATGGCCGGCGCGAAAGCGGCTCGTCCGGCGCAGGCGGCCGCGCCGAATACGAACAATGGATCGCGCCGGAGCGCTGGCGCGCCATCGCCGACGAAGCGTTGCGCTCCGCCATCGTCAACCTGGATTCCATCGCGGCCCCCGCCGGGGAAATGGATGTGGTGCTAGGTTCCGGCTGGTGCGGCGTCCTGTTGCACGAAGCGGTCGGCCACGGTCTGGAAGGCGATTTCAATCGCAAGGGCAGCTCCGCCTTTTCCGGCAAGATCGGCCAGCGCGTCGCAGCGCCCGGCGTAACGGTGGTGGACGACGGCAGCCTGGACGGTCGCCGCGGCTCGCTGACGTTCGACGACGAAGGCACGCCTACGCAACGCAATGTGCTGATCGAGGACGGCATCCTGGTGGGCTATATCCAAGACCGCCTCAACGCGCGCCTGATGGGGATGCCCGCCACCGGCAATGGCCGGCGCGAGTCCTATGGCCACCAGCCGATGCCGCGCATGACCAACACCTTCATGGAAAGCGGCAAGGATGATCCGAAGGACATCGTCGCCTCTCTGAAGCGTGGCATCTACGCCACCAATTTCGGCGGCGGTCAGGTCGATATCACCTCCGGCAAATTCGTCTTTCAGTGCACGGAAGCCTATCTGGTCGAAGACGGTCAGATCAAAGCGCCGATCAAGGGCGCGACCCTGATCGGCGACGGCCCCACTGCTCTCACAAAGATTTCGATGATCGGCAATGACAGCAAGCTCGACCCCGGCATCGGCGTCTGTGGTAAAGCCGGACAAGGCGTGCCCTGTGGCGTCGGTCAGCCCACCCTGAAAATCCATGGCCTGACCGTCGGCGGCGCCGGCTAGTGAGCGCGACGCCGCGCTTGTTCGTCGACGACGATTTGTCGGACGGCGCATCGCTCGATTTGTCCGACGAGCATGCGCGGTATCTCAATCAGGTGCTGCGGAAGAAGCTCGGCGATCCTGTGCGCGTCTTTAATGGCCGCGACGGTGAGTTCGAAGCGCGTGTCGAGAATTTCAGCAAGCATGGCGGTTCTTTGACTTGCGAGCACCGCACGCGCGAGCAAACAACTTCGCCCGATCTACATTTGCTCTTCGCGCCATTGAAGCGACAGCGCACCGATCTTGTGGTCGAAAAAGCGACGGAATTGGGCGCATCTGTAATCCTGCCCGTCTTCACCGCGCGCACCAACGCCGACACTGTCCGCACCGATCGTCTGCGCGCCATCTGCATCGAAGCGGCGGAACAGACCGAGCGCTTGGAAATTCCGCAAGTCGGCGAACCATTGACCCTGGACAAGGCGCTGGACAACTGGCCGCAAGATCGCCGGCTGATTTTCGCCGACGAATCTGGCGACGATGGCGCGGCGCCTTGGGGCGGCGCCACAGGACGCGCGGCGCCGATTTTGGAAGCGTTAACGCCCTTCAAGGATAAGCAATCGCGCTGGGCGATTTTGATCGGCCCCGAAGGCGGTTTTTCGCCCGACGAGCGATCCACGCTTCGCACCCTGCCCTTCGTCACGTCAGTGTCGCTGGGGCCTCGCATCTTGCGAGCAGAATCAGCCGCTTTGGCCGCGATGGCCGTGTGGCAGTCCGTGCTGGGCGATTGGCGGGGTTAACATTTGGTCATTTAAGACCGTAAGCTTGCGAGGTCGTCCCGGAGCGCTTAGGTGCGCTTTTTGAGGCGCCCTGTCACAAGCCGCCGCAACTGGGGAAGGCTTATGTCCACTGACGTCGAAGGCGGCGCGCTCATGCGCAACAAGGCCGATTTGGCAGAGCATCTGGCGTCCGGCTGCAAGCCCAAATCGGACTGGCGCATCGGCACCGAGCACGAGAAGTTTGTCTTCCGGCGCAGCACCCTTGAGCCCGTGCCTTATGAAGGCCCCTACGGCATTCAAACCATTCTACAGCGTTTGACAGCGTTCGATTGGGAGCCAGTGGTCGACGAAGGCAAATTGATCGGCCTGAAGCGCAATGGCGCTTCGATCTCGCTGGAGCCGGGCGGGCAGTTCGAATTGTCCGGCGCGCCGCTGCTCAGCATCCACGAAACCTGCGCTGAAGTCGGCAAGCACCTGTCCGAAATCCGCTCGGTTTGCGAAAATCTGAATATTGGTTTTCTCGGCCTCGGCTTTACGCCCAACTGGCGCTTCGATGATGTGCCGATCATGCCCAAGCCGCGCTACCGCCTGATGCGCGATTATATGCCCAAGGTCGGCACGCTCGGACGCGACATGATGTTCCGCACCTGCACCGTGCAGGCGAACATGGATTTCTCGTCTGAAGCGGACATGATCAAGAAATTCCGCGTCAGCCTGGCGCTGCAACCCATCGCGACAGCTTTGTTCGCCAACTCGCCCTTCACCGAAGGTAAGCCGAACGGCTTTTTGTCGTTGCGCTCGCATATTTGGACGGACACGGACAATGCCCGCGCGGGCATGTTGCCTTTCGTGTTCGACCGGAATTTTGGTTTCGACGCCTATGTCGATTATGCGCTCGATGTGCCCATGTATTTCGTCAAGCGGGGTGGACATTACGTCAACGCGACCGGCCAAAGCTTCCGCGCCTTTATGGACGGCAAATTGCCCGTCCTTCCCGGAGAGCGTCCAACAGAACAGGATTGGGTGAGCCACCTCTC
>JBEVJO010000348.1:0-6126 GCA_040510175.1 Caulobacterales bacterium | reverse complement strand
TGTGGCGCCGGACGCAGGCGAATAATTTGGGGGCCTAAAATGACTGGCCGGTCGTATTTGTAATGCGTCAGGTGGTAAATGCTGGCCTTGATCGACATGCGTTTTTCTAATCCGCTTTCAATGCTGCGGGACGAGCGAGCCGGTCGCCAGGCGCCATCCCAAGATCACTCAGAGCATAAGCCAAGCCAGGAACGGGTGGGCGCACACCGGTCCTTCCCTGATCCTAGGCCACGCGCCGCACAATTAGGCAAGCCTGCCCCTGAAAGGCGAAACACAGGGCGCCGGTATGGTGGGCTCTTCGCACGGGGCGTTTATTGGCCGCCGAGCTCGAGGCCGGCCGACCGCGCGGCGGCAGCCAAAATTCGCTCAAATATTGACGGAAATTAATCAGTCAACAGATCAAATAAACGAAGTTTATAGAGATCGGTAATCCCGTGTTAGGAATGTGACCCGAAGCGGGTCGCGGGCGTCTCCAATTAAAGTTGATCCGTTTACGGTGTATTCAAGTAAACGTTCTAATTTGAAACGCTAGGGAGAGAGGGGAAACCCATGACCGCGTCAATAAATACAAAAACTTTGCCGCATCACCTTGGAATCGGCGGTGCGCCGCGGGATCCGGTGGAGGATCAAGCCGCTGCCGCCGCGCGCGTCCGTGGCTTGGCGATCTGGTCGGGCATCATGACCTTAGCGCTGGTCATTTATGTTCACTCTCCGGTGGGATATTTATGGGCATTTGCCTGCATGGCCTGTCTGCTCGCTTTTGGCGCCTTTGGCCACTGGTCCCAAAAGCACGTGCGGTCCTCCAAGCGCGGCGAAATCCTGGCGTATTTTAACGCTGTGGTCGGCCCGCTTATCGGCGTGACATTCCCCTTGTGGATCGCGGGAACAGGCGACTTCGCGCAGTTCAACGCCGCTATTTTGTTCATGGCTGGTAACGCCATTCTTGCTTCAACATTGAGCTCCAAGGGCGCGCAGACCGACACTATTTCGGTCAGCATCTTCAGCATCGGTATCTTGGCGGCGCCGCTCATGGCCGCCATGAACGATCCGCAGGGGCAGTGGGGGCCCTATCTGTTCCTGATGTTCATCGCCTTCATGTACATCTTGCAGCTCCTGCACTCGCGCCACATTTCGCATCGTGTACGGGTGGCCGCCGACCAGAATCTTCAGGAGATTCGCCGGCAAGAAAGTCTGTCGCGGATGTTATTCGATCAATCCTCGCTCGTGATCTGCTTGCTTGATGAAAAGCTGAATTGCGTGCGCGTCAATGATGGCTTCCGTCGCTGGCATCCGCGCGAGAACCCAATTGGGCGAAGCATTTATGACTTTGTTAACCGGACGCCGCAACTGGAACGGCAATTCGGCGCCGCGTTGTCTGGTGAAGCCCAGCGCGAAGAAGAAATCGAAGTCGTGCATAGTCGTGGTGTCCGCTATTTCGGCGTGGACACTTCGCCTTGGCTTGACATTGACGGCTCCGTTATCGGCGTCATGTGCTTTACCTGGGATGCCACTGATGCAGTCAAGGCGAAGCGGGAACTTGCGCGCCGCGTCGAAGCATTGGACATCGCCTTGCACGCTTCCAATTCGTTCGTACTTGAACACGATTTGGAGAACGACGAGTTTCGCTGGTTTGGCGATCCGGTACCCGTCGTCGGACGCGTACTTGATGTCGATCAAATGCGCAATCCGAGCGCGGATATGTATCCGGAAGGCGACTTTGAAGTTGTCGATGAAGGTGTGCGCACGGCGCGGCGTCTTGGCCGCAGCGAATTTGCGCACCGGATCAACCTGCCGAATGGCGAAATCGGTTGGATGCAGGTGACGGTCAAGGCCACTAGGGGGGCGGATGATCGCGTCACTAGCTTGATCTACAAGAGCACCAATATCACTGAAAGCAAGCGCGCCGAGGAAGACTTGCTGAACGCCATGCGCCGCGCCAGTCAGTCGCTGGCGGCCAAGCGCAGTTTGATTGCTGAACTAACGCAGGACCAAGATGTCGGCGCCGAGATTCATGGCGCGGCGCACGATCCAGCACTGCGCCCTGCTCCGTCGCAACGTTCGGCTGACGGCTTTGGCGAAATTGTCGGCCGCTTCAACGACATCCTGGCGGAAGTCGAAGTGCGGGACGAAGCGCTGGGCCAGGCGATTGCCTCCTTGCGCAAAGCGCGTGAGACATCCGAGGCGGCGAATCTCGCCAAGTCTCAGTTCCTGGCGAATATGAGCCATGAATTGCGGACGCCGCTCAACGCCATTATCGGCTATTCAGAGATTTTGTTCGAGGACGCACGCGACGACGGCCGCGAGTCGGATGTGCGCGATCTCGATCGGGTTTTGACGGCGGCGCGCTCGCTGCTGATCCTCATCAACGAGATATTGGATCTGTCCAAGATCGAAGCGGGTCGCATGGACATCGCGATCGGCGACTACAATGTGCAGCATCTGGTGGAAGAGGCTGTCGCTACAGTGCGGCTGCAAGCCGAGAAAAACGGCAACACGATGGGCATCGGCATGGACAGCCGGTTGGAGATGGGCCGGTCGGACGCGTTCAAACTCAATCAGTGCCTGCTGAACCTGCTTTCGAACGCCAGCAAGTTCACCAAGAACGGCTCGATCGACGTCCAGGCTGACTTGATGAAGACCGAAACGCGCGATTGGTTGAACATTGCCGTGAGCGACACAGGCATCGGCATGACGGACGAACAAATTCAGCGCTTGTTCCAGCCATTTGTGCAGGCCGACTCGTCGACCACGCGGGAATATGGCGGCACAGGCCTTGGTTTGGTGATCACGCGGCGCATGGCCCAATTGATGGGCGGCGACATCTCCGTTCGCAGCACGCCAGGCAAGGGCTCGACCTTCACGCTGTGCGTGCCGCTCAATCTCGACGCCGATGAAATGCCGGACGAATTGGAATCGGTGGAGCTAACGCAGAACGCCGAAGGCCCTGTCGTCCTGGTGATTGATGACGAATCGAATGTGGGCGACCTTCTCCAGCGTTCGCTGGGTCGTCTGGGCTTCCGGGTGCTGGCGGCCACAACGGCAGCCTCGGGTTTGCGCGCGGTGAATCGTTTGAACCCGGCCCTGATTGTGCTCGACATCAATCTGCCGGATCGCTCCGGTTGGGGCGTCTTGGAATTGTTGTCGAACGGCGAACGCACCAAAGGCATTCCGGTGATCGTGCATTCGATCCACGACGACCAACAACGGGCTTTGTCATTGGGCGCCTGTGCGCACTTCGTGAAGCCGGCGGATCGAGATGTGCTGGCCGCCGCTGTGGCCCGTTTTGCCCGCGCCGAGCAGCCAAAGCCTGTCCAGACGATTTTGCCGACGATCCGCGAAGCGTCTTAAAACGAATATTGGGGGCAAGAAAATGCGTATTCTGATTGCTGAAGACCAAATCGATAATCGCGAAATTCTGGCGCGCCGTCTGGAGCGCAAGGGGCACGAACTCCATTTGGCCGAGAATGGCGCCGAAGCCGTCGAAATGGCGCCGCGCGTCATGCCGGAATTGGTGTTGATGGACGTCAGCATGCCCATCATGTCGGGCGTAGAGGCAACGCGGGCGCTGAAGACGAACCCGGCCACATCGAGCATCCCTGTCATCGTTCTGACTGCGCACGCGCTGCCGTCGGTGAAGGCAGATTGCGAGGACGCGGGCTGCGATGCGTTCGCGACCAAGCCGCTGGATTTCCCCGCATTGTTGGTCACGATCGATCAGGTCATGGCGCGCACCGGGGCCGCGATAAGCGTGTGAGAACGCTTATTTGACCCAAATTGGGTTGTGTCCAAAAAAATATTCATAAAAACATAGCCTTGTGGCGCACAAAAAGACGTCACATGCGATGTGACGTTAGGCCGGATGAAACCTAAGCCCGCTACAACGAAAGCTGGGCCCAGTGAGAGGCGAAGGGGGACGATGTCCGTGAAGGGAGTTGATCTGGAAACGAAAGACACGGTTGGCGGCCGTGTGCTTGTCGTTGACGATCAGCCGGACAATCGGAACATCCTGGCGCGGCGCCTGGAGCGGCGCGGCTATGACGTCGTGGTGCGCGACGGCGCCTTGGACATTGAGAAGGTGGTCGTCGACGAACGCATTGATCTCGTGCTGCTCGACTGGATGATGCCGGAGCGCTCGGGGCTGGATGCGCTGATCGGTTTGCGCACGATTTTCGACGCTGAACGTCTGCCGGTCATCATGGTGACGGCGCTGGATGGCGGAGACGCGGTGGAACGCGCTCTGGAAGGCGGCGCCAACGACTACATCTCAAAGCCGATCGACATGCGCGTGCTGATTGCGCGGGTGCGCTCGCACCTTGACCGTCGCGCGGCGGTGCTCGCGCTCGATCACGCCAAAAACGATCTTGAAAAAACCGTGCAGGAACGTACGCGCGAATTGGTGGAGGCGAATGAGAGCCTCTCCGCTGAGATCGCTGAGCGTCAAGCGGCGGAGTCGCGCGCGCTGGACTCCGCACAGCATGATTCACTGACTGGCTTGCCCAATCGCCGGCACTTCCTGGAAGAATTGGAAATCCGGCTGTCGACCCAGCATGGCGCCGCCGCGCCGTTCGCCCTTCTTTATGTCGACCTGAATCGCTTTAAGCCGATCAATGATGTGCATGGCCACGCGGTCGGCGATCATACGCTACAGATCGTGGCGGGGCGCTTGCGGATGTTCGTCGGCGCGGAAGGCTTTTGCGCGCGTCTGGGCGGCGACGAATTTGCGCTCATCATGATGAATGCGATCGACGATGTCTCCTTGCGAGGTTGCATGGAAAGACTGTCGAACCTTTTGAATGAACCGCTGGCGATCAATGGATTGCGCCTAACCGTCGGCGCCTCTCTGGGCGCTGCCATTTTCCCGCACGATGGCCAAAGCGCGAGCGAACTCCTGCAGCGCAGTGACGCCGCGATGCTGCGGGCGAAAACCGAAGGCGCGGAGTTCCGGCGTTTCGACGCCAGCATGGACGAAGCGCTGAAACGCAAGGCCGCTTTGGAGGCGGAACTTCGCGTCGCCATTCCAAACGGCGGCATCATTCCTTTTTTCCAACCGGTCGTCTGGCTCAAGGACGAAACGCTGGCGTCGTTCGAGGTGCTGGCGCGCTGGCCGCACGAGACTCGCGGCATGATTCCGCCGTGCGAATTCATTCCGGCGGCCGAGGAAGCCGGCCTTATCGACAAGATGTTCTGGGCCATGCTGTCGCAATCCTGCGCCGCCGCGCTGAAGGCCAAAGGCGATTTCGGCATCGCCGTGAATATTTCTCCGTCGCAGATCCGCGACGACTGGCTGCCGCAAAAAGTCATGCGCACCTTGCGCGAACACAATTTCCCGCCGCACCGCCTTGAGATCGAAGTCACCGAAACGGCGATGATTTCAGACTCGGCGCGCGCCAAGAACGTTCTGGTGTCATTGAAAAACCAAGGCATTCGCGTAGCGCTCGACGATTTCGGCACTGGCTATTCCTCTTTGGCGCTGTTGCGCTCGTTGCCGATCGACAAAGTGAAGATCGACCGTTCTTTCGTCACGAACATGCTGGTGGAAAAAGAAAACGCCACTATCGTGAACGCCATTGTCGGTTTGGGACGGTCGCTGGGCCTCGTGGTCACCGCCGAAGGCATCGAGGATTTCGACACCGCCCGCGCGCTGCGCGACATCGGTTGCGAATACGGTCAGGGCTATGTTTTCGGCAAAGCCTCAGCGCAGCCACTCTATTTGCCGGAAGGCTTGCAGGCCAAGACGGCTTAAGGCGCGCGCCGCGCCTGAAAGAACGACTTCAGCAAAGTCGCCGCTTCATCTGCGAACAATCCGCCGCGTATAGCAGGCCGCCAATGAATGGTCGGCTGCTCGAACAGCTGCGGGCCGTGCAAAACCGCTCCTCCCTTCGGATCATCCGCGCCGAACACCACGTCCTTGATCCGCGCCATTGAGATCGCGCCGGCGCACATGGCGCAAGGCTCTAGCGTCACATAGAGAGTCAGGTTGTGCAGCCGGTAATTGCCGATCGTCTTGGCTGCATTGCGTAGGGCCGCGATTTCCGCGTGCGCAGTAGGGTCGTGGTTGGCGATCGGCGCATTTGCGCCTTCGCCCACAATGACTTGCTTTTCGATATCAGCAATGACCGCGCCGAC
>JBEVJO010000347.1:0-2537 GCA_040510175.1 Caulobacterales bacterium | reverse complement strand
AACTTGGCGACTTTGGCTTCATCCTTATCGATGCAGGTAACGACATGGCCGAAATCAGCGAAGCAGGCGCCAGACACCAACCCCACATAGCCAGCGCCAATCATTGCGACGCGCATGCGCGCCTCTCCTTTATTGGGGCATAGGCCCGTAAGCTACAGACAGCGTCTCAGATTTCTTGATTATACGCGCCGACTTCAGCACGCTTGCCAAGACGCGGCTTCACTTCCTTGCGAAACAGATCGCGCATGTCGTCTTCGGACGTCACACTCTCGACCACGACAACCAATTCCGGCTTGTTCGACGACGCGCGCACCAGCACCCAAGACCCGTCTTCCAGGGTTACACGCGCGCCATTGACCACATTCACATCGCGTATTTTGCGGCCAAGAATGCTTGCGCCTTCTTGCGCCATTTTTTGATATTCGGCGACCACATCATCCACCACGCCATATTTGATTTCGTCGTCGCAATGCGGCGACATCGTCAACGAGGTGAAGGTCAGCGGCAGTTCGGTCTTCATCTGCGACAGTTTCTTGCCGCCTGCCCGATCCAGCATTTCCAGAATGGCGGCTGCCGCGACGAGGCCGTCGTCATAGCCGCGCCCCAGCGGTTCGCGGAAAAAGAAGTGGCCCGACTTTTCAAAGCCCGCCAACGCATTCAGCTCATTGGTCCGGCGTTTGATATAAGAGTGGCCGGTTTTGTAATAATCGGTCTTTGCGTTGTTCGCCTGCAGCACCGGATCGATCGCGTAGATCCCGGTCGATTTTACGTCCACCACGAATTGCGCATTGGTGAAACGAGAGGACAGATCACGCGCCAGCAGAACCCCGATTTTATCGGCGAAGATTTCTTCGCCGGAATCATCGACCACACCACAACGATCACCGTCGCCGTCGAAACCCAAAGCCACTTCGCAGTTGTGCTTTTTGACCGCCGCCGCCATCGCGTGCAGCATTTCGGTGTCTTCAGGGTTCGGATTGTAGTTTGGGAAGGTCCAATCCAGCTCTGCGTCGATCGGCACAACCTCCGCGCCCATGCGGCGCAGGGCTTCCGGCGCGAAGATGCCGGCGGCGCCATTGCCGCAGACAGCGGCAACGCGGATCGGCCGCGACAGCTTCACACGGCTGGAGACGTCGGCGATGTAGCGCTCGGCCATGCCCTCGACCATGGTCAGCTTACCGCCTGGCCGTTCCTTGAAATCACCGTTCAACACGATGGTCTTCAGGCGAGACATTTCTTCGGGCCCAAAAGTCAGCGGCTTTTGGCAACCCATTTTCACGCCGGTCCAGCCATTGTCATTGTGGGAGGCGGTGACCATCGCGACGGCAGGCACGTCGAGCGCGAATTGCGCGAAATACGCTACCGGCGTCAGGCACAGACCGATATCCACCACTTCGCAGCCAGCCTGCATCAGGCCGATCGTGAGCGCTTGTTTGATCGACAGGGAGTAGAAGCGGAAATCATGCCCGGTGACGACGCGCGGTGTACCGTATTCGTGAAGCAGCGTTCCAAGACCCAAGCCCAAGGCCTGCACACCCAAAAGGTTCAATTCCGGCGGCTTCGGGTCTGATTGAATACCAAACCACCAACGCGCGTCATATTCCCGAAAGCCCGTGGGCTTTACCAACGGAGTGCCCTCGAATGCTGCAGTATTCGGGGCAAGGCTCGCTACAGGCTTGGAAAACATAAATATCTTCACTCCGTTGCCGACCATAGCGCGCGCTCAAGGCCGTTAGGTGTGTCTAGACGGCGCGCCGCTGCAGCGCAACGCGCGGACGCAAACTGCGATCCCGTAGATCCACGTTTGAAGAGCCGGCGCCCAAAACAAAGCCAGCGCGGCTTGCGCCGCGCCGGTGAAGTCCTTGGGGTTTTGACGTTATGAAGCGGCTTAAGCCGCTTGCTGCGGGGCGTCGATGACTGTTGGGGACTTGCCCGCGACGCGGATGTCAACCTTCCGGGGTTTCAGGGATTCGGGAAGCTCCCGCGCCAAATCCACAACCAGAAGGCCATTCTCTAGGGAAGCGCCCGTCACTTTCACATGGTCCGCGAGCTGGAAGCGGCGCTCGAACGAGCGTTCCGCGATCCCGCGATGAAGGTAAGCGCGTTCTGCCGCAGGTTCCGGCTTGCGGCCAGCCACATGCAGCGTCCCATCCTTGAGTTCGATTGAGAGGTCCGCATCGCTAAAGCCGGCAACCGCCAGTTCAATGCGGAATGTATTGTCGCCGGTCTTTTCCAGATTGTAGGGAGGATAACCGCTCGCGCCATCAAGGCGCGCCGCTTGGTCGATCATTCCCGCAAGGCGGTCAAAGCCGACGAGAGTGCGATAAAGGGGATTCAAATCTACGTTCGCCATATCATGTCCTTTCAAAGCGACATGCCGCTGTCCAATAAGGGCTGGCGGCTTTTTATCGGACGTCCATCATGGCCCGTCCGCGCACTGCCCGAATTTCGGCGCCGTGCTTTCTGTAGATGGGAACCGCGATGTCAGGGTCAAGTCCTTCCCTTCAATCAATAAACTAAGCTAAATTCGGTATTTA
>JBEVJO010000346.1:0-16671 GCA_040510175.1 Caulobacterales bacterium | reverse complement strand
GCTCCACCTGGATCAATCGCCAGCATTCGGCGGGAACCGCCAGCGGCCAGTCACACTGCTAGGGCCAGCGCTAGGGCCGACTTTGAGTGTCGACATAAAGTTATAAACAATATCAGATGTTTACGAGGAACTAGTGGCGGAGAGAAAGGGATTCGAACCCTTGAGACGGTTCCCCGCCTACACACTTTCCAGGCGTGCGCCTTCGACCACTCGGCCACCTCTCCGAAGGGCCGCCTTATAAGGCCCGTGCAGAATAAAGAAAGGCCCCACGGACAACGATCTGTGGTCCATGACGGCGTCAGCCCGCCCGCAGACCAAAGGCCGACATCGTAAATGGCGCCAGCTTTTGCGCGATCACCTTGGCGCCCGCGGCGTTGGGGTGGATGCCATCTTCCAGATTGAGTTCGGGCTGCAGGAAAACGCCGGACAACAGATAGGGGTAAAGCGGCGCCTTATAGGCGCGGGCGACGGCCGGAAACACGGCGTCGAAGGCCTGCTGGTACGGCCCGCTCAAAAACCAGGGAAGACGCATGCCCGCCAAGGCGGTCATTACGCCCAGCGATCGCAGGCGATCCAGCATGGCGCGCAGATTGGCCTCCAGGTCCTCAGGCGGCAGCAATTGCAGCATGTCGTTGGCGCCGACGGCGATGATTACGCCGTTGGCGTCCGCGGGCACAGCGCCGTCGAGGCGGGCGAGCACATCGGCGCTGGTTTCTCCCGAGACGCCGGCATTGATGATGTCGATGGGAACGCCGCGCGCGGCCAGGGCGGCTTGCAATTGCGCCGGCACCGCCTGCGACGGTTTCAGGCCATAGCCTTCGATCAGGCTGTCGCCGAGCATGACAAGTTTAAAAGGCCGGCCGGCGGGCGCGGCCAAGACAACGCCGCCTGCAAAAAGCGGCGCGGCCGCTGAGGCCAAAACGGCTTGCAACAAGGCGCGGCGCGAAATCGCCATGACGCGAATGGTCCTCCTCCAAGAGAGAAGAAAGCGCGAAAGCGGCTGAACACCGGCTGAATATCGGCGGTGCAACTCGCCGCCCTCTCACGCGTTTGCTTTTTCGGACCAAAAGGCGCGTTCATGACAAGAGGTTCAGCGAGGCTGACACACCCGTGACGAAATACGCGATTGACAAACTCGTCTTCACACCGAACGACGTCGATTTGTCGCGCTCGCCGATGACCGGCAGCTTGCGCGCGGAGACGTATGTGCTCGGCGCCTTCAATCCGGGGTTCACGCGGCTGCGGAACGGCAATCTGGTGATGATGGTGCGCATTGCCGAAGCGCTGCGTGAGCCTATTTTCGACGGTAAGATCCACGCCATTCGCTGGGACGACGGCGAGTACCGGCTGGACGCCTGGCCGCTTGATCTCGCCGACACTACCGACCCGCGGAAGTTCGTTCTGCGCGGCGCCGGTTGGAAGGTGATGGCGTTGACGTCGCTGTCCTGGCTATTGCCGGTGGAGTTATCGCCGGACGGATTAAACGTCGTTGAGGTGCATTATGACCGCGCCCTCGCGCCACGCGGAAGCTTTCAATGTTATGGCGTCGAAGACGCCCGCATCAGTCGCGTGAACGGCTACTGGCTGATGACGACCTGCTCGGTCAGTCCGGAGCGGCATTCAACGACGCTGTATTCTTCCGGCAATGGCCTGGACTGGACTTTCGAGGATATCGTCCTCGATCACCAGAACAAAGACATGCTGATCTTTGAAGGGCTCATCGACGGACAATACTGGGCGCAGACGCGCCCGTTGGGTGATCTCTATTTCGCCTATCCGCCGGACAGTGAATGGCGCGCTGGTCCGAGCATCAATCTGGCGACCTCGCGGGATTCATTCCATTGGAAGCCGCACGTCAAGCCAGGGCTTCGGCCGCACTCGGGCACGGTCGCAACGGCGCGCATGGGTGGCGGCGCGCCGCCGATTCTGACGGATAATGGCTGGCTGACTTTATGGCATGGCGTCGAGCCAAACGGCATTGTCGGGATTTACCGCACCTATTGGAGTTTGCTTGACCGCGCCGATCCGTCGAAGGCCATCAAATCAAGCCACGCGGCAATTCTCGAAGCAGCGCCGGAACTCACGCAATCTCTGGAGGACCAGATGTATCTGCGCGACGTCGTCTTCACGACGGGAATTGTTGATGATGGCGACAATTTCATTGTTGCTTCGGGCGAAGCGGATTTGGCGTGCCGCATCACGCATATTCCAAAGACGGTGTTCGGTCTGTAACGGCTCAATCCGGCATATCATTCATGAAGTCGAGTCCGGCCGGGGTTGGGCGATTGTCATTTTCAATGAAGCCCCGAGCGGAAAGTGCGTCCATAACGTCTTGCGGAATGTCGAACGATCCGACGTAGCCGCGCGCTTCACCAAACAACTGGTGCATGGTCGTCCATAGAAGGCGATCGTCAATGGGGACGTTTGCGTTATTCGCCATCTCAATTCTCCCTAAAGCTGCGAGAGAAACGTTTGGGTGGCGCAGAAGATGCGCCGGCCCGCTGTCGCACTTTTAACCAGGCCGGCGTTAAGCCAGTTTTTTCCTCGCTTAGCGGAACTGTTGCGCTATGGAAGGGTTCGGCCGGGTTGGGGGAGGCTCTATTGAAAAAGAAATTTGGAACGCTTTCGCGGACCCAACCTTCCGCACCCAGCACGATTGCGGAAGGGTAGCGACATGCGCGTATTGGTGGTCGAAGACGAAGCGCTGGTCGCGATGCTCATCGAGGATATGTTGGAGGACATGGGGCACGAGACGGCTGGCACGGCAAGCCAACTCGGCGACGCGCTCGAAATGGCCCAACGCATGGTGGTCGATTTGGCCATCATTGATCTTAATCTGAACGGGCAACGGACGGATGAGGTCGCGCGTATTCTCTCCGAACGCGGCGTACCGTTTGTATTCGCTACCGGCTATGGCGCCGGCGGACTATCCCCGGAATGGGCCGGCTCGCCTACGGTACAAAAACCTTTCCAGCCGCATCAATTGGAAGACGCGATCAAGAAAACGCTCGACCGCAAGAGCCTGACGTAGAAAGCGCCGGAACGTCCCGCCTGCGCCAGCGTTTGCGCTTTCATGCACAATGCTGGTCCACGCCTGGTTTATGTGAGCGACAAGAGTCCTGGCCTGCGCCGCGAGGGACAGGCTCCGGCCTTCCACTATCAAACGAAGGCGGGCCGGCCTCTACAGGATCAGCGGCATCTGGCGCGTATCCGCTCTTTGGTCATTCCGCCGGCATGGTCCGACGTCTGGATAGCGCCCGAGCCGAACGCGCATTTGCAGGCGACCGGACGCGATGCGCGGGGACGTAAGCAATACATCTATCATCCGCAGTTTCGTGAGGCGCGCGAGCAGACCAAGTTCGAACGGCTCCTGGAGTTTGTTTCGGTGCTGCCGAGAATCCGGACGCGGGTCGCAGCGGACATGCGAAAATCAGGCCTGCCGAGAGAGAAGGTGATTGCGGCCGTCGTTTCGCTGCTGGAATCCACGCTGATCCGCGTTGGCAACGAAAGCTACGCCAAGGAGAATAAAAGCTATGGGCTGACCACCTTGCGGAATCGTCATGCCGAGGTTCAAGGCGCTGCGATCAAGTTTAACTTTAAGGGCAAGTCCGGTAGACAATGGCGGCTGCAAATGAAGGATCGGCGTGTCGCGAACATCGTGCGCGCGGCGCAAGAACTGCCGGGTCAGTATCTGTTCCAGTACGAGGATGGTGACGGACGGCCTCAGGCGATAACCTCTGCCGATATCAACGACTATTTGCGCGACGCCAGCGGCCGCGACGTGACAGCGAAGGATTTTCGCACCTGGGCGGGCACCGTTCTCGCCGCGCAGAGCTTAGCCGAAATCGGCGCCGCAGGGAGCGAGACGGCTGCGAAACGCAATCTGCGCGCCGCGATCGATATCGTGTCCAAACGCCTGGGCAATACCCCCACCATCTGCCGCAAATGCTATGTGCATCCAGCCATTCTGGAGGGCTAGTGAAGCGGTTCGCCGGGGCCGGCTTTTCCGCCCGGCGAACCGCGCAAGGCGGCGCACGGAACGCTGTCCCATGAGGAAGCCGCTGTCGTGCGCTTTTTGCGTCGCTATTTGAGAGAGCGGAATGTCGACGCCGCGCAACGCGCGAAATCGAAAAAACCAAGCAAAGCGGCCAACGACAATCGTAATCGCGCGCAACACGCCGCTTAGCCGGGCGCTCGGCCCCTCAAACCCCAAGCGATAGGCCCGGGCCTGTGCAGTCAAGTCATGGCAAACACGCGAGAGCCGCAGACGCTAACGCGTCTACGGCTCCTGTAGGCCGGAAATTTGGGGGTCCCGGCCTAAACCGCGTAATGAACCCAAACATTGGGCTCTGCGTAACGCCCGATCTGTTTTTCGATATCGATTTCAAGCGGGATAAGCCCGCCGCTCAGTTCGTATTGGCCTGATTGCTCGAAGCGGCGTTTCGACCAGGTTTCCCAGAAGGCCACTGGCTCTTCCACCACCATCGAGCGATGGCACGGCGCGATGATCTTGCAGCCGGACGCCAGATGGCTGCGCAGCCACGGGTCGTAGGAGCGTCCGTCTTCATTCGTCCAGGTAATGTAGTCGTCGATTGAAACGAAAGGATGCTTCGCCTTGGCGGAAGGCCGAACCGGCACGATGACGCCGTTCAATCCTTTTTTCCCTGCAAGCATCAAGAGCCCGTGGATCATACGGCGCGCATAACCCTTGGCGCGATGCACGGCCGGCACGGAAATCGCCAAGCCGCCGAGCATGTCGCACTTGCCGCCGCCGCGCGCGCCGGTCTCGACCAGCCAATCCCAGCCTTCCGGCGGCAAAGCGTTGGGGCTGGAGCAGGAGATTGGCACCGTATTCGCGCAGGCGACCGGATAGCCGGTCTCTTCATCGACCAGGCACAATTGGTATTCCGGAAACTGGTCCAGAATGTCCTGGAAGAACTCGTAATGCGCCTTGGTGTAGTTGAGATACCCCAAATCAGCCCAGGCAGCTTGCTCAATTGCCGCTGCCGCTTTGGCCAACTGAGGACTGTCCGCTCGAGAGCGGATTGAAAGCTTGCCAGCCATTTGGTGCGCCCAATCCCTAGAAATTTCGGAGCTAAAAAGCTTCGCAAGCCCGCCCCGTTACGCACCGGCGCTCTTGCAAAAATCTACATTTCCCTAATAAAGGGTAAATATAAAATTTGCAAGTCTTAGTTAGTGAAAGTTTTCGTTAACCATAAAATAGTTCACCAGGTAATTCATGTTAATAATCGAGGTGTTTATGGTTAACAGACAGGCTTTCATTAGTAATAAATAGCTCTAAATTTCGATTATTTGGGTTGTTTCCAGTCTTTCTTCGTACTTTAGGAGAATATTGAGGGTACGTGACCCATTCTGACAGGCGGCCTTGACTGTGGCCCGTGTAAGTTTGGTGGAAATCATGTCGCCCCGGATGCTTTTTCCGGCAATGCAGCAACGTTTGACCGCGGGCTCGCCCCTGCGCTGGCTCATTATGCTTACCGCCGTGGCGATTACTTTCTTCGGAATCGTCCTGCTCACCGTGATTGCTTACGCGGGCTGGTCGGCGAACCAAACGGCCGTCGAGCGGGAACGCACGCTTGTCGAAAATGCCTTGAACCGTTCCATCGCGCGCACGCTTGACGAACAAAAGAGCGTTGCCTGGTGGGATGACGCCATCACCAAGATGCGCAAGGGTCACTTCGATTGGGAGTTTCTCGACGCCAATTTCGGCTACTTCCTGACCGAAACCTACGGCCATGACGAAGTCTATATTCTCGACGAAAAAGACCAGCCTGTTTACGCCTTCATGCATGGCGAGCGGCTGAACCCGAAAATTTACGCCGAGCACCAAGCGGAGGTTTCGCCGATTGTTGATGCGGTGCGTAACCGGCCCACGAAAGCGTTGCGCGACCGTCCGGATTTGTTCAGCCAGAACCAGAAGAACTATAACTTCCTGAAGGGCGCGGTGAACGCCGCCCGCTGGTCCGGCCACATCCTCTTGGTGGACGGCAAACCAGCCGTCGTCACCGGGATCACGATTCTTCCGACGATCGATATGTCGCTGATGCCGAAGACGCCGAAGCTCTTGGTGTCGGTGCGTTATGTCGATGAAGACTTCATTTCGGAAATCGGCCGGTCGCTTCTTTTGCCCGAGCTTCAACTGGCGCCAAAGTCGGCGAAGGGCCCCGGCGTTGTAGCGGAGCAATTCCGCGCTGACGACGGTACGCCCGCCGGCAGCTTGAACTGGGTGACCAAACAGCCCGGCGAAGCCATTCTCAATCTCATTCTGCCGTTGACGACACTCGCACTCATCGCCGCTGGTTTCATGTTCGGATTCATGTTCCGCAGCTTGAAGCGCGCATCCACCAATCTGGCCGAACGTGAAGCGGGCGCGCGCCACGCGGCGCGTCACGATGCGTTGTCGGGTCTGCCAAACCGCTCGCATTTCACCAGCCGTCTCAACGAGTTCTTGTCGGAGGTCGATAGCGACCCGGCGCGCAGCGCCGTCGTCGCCTATATCGACGTCGATCGCTTCAAGGACATCAACGATACCCTGGGCCATCGCGCCGGCGACTTATTGATCAAGGCCGTCGCCGCGCGTCTGAGCGCGTCGCTGGAAAACGCAGACTTCCTGGCGCGCTTCGGCGGGGACGAATTCGCTATCCTGAGCATGCCGGCGGGCCAGGACGACATTCCGGGCTTGGCGGACCGCATCGCGCATGCCTTCACAGAGCCGTTTGAACTGGAAAACCAGCA
Organism: Caulobacterales bacterium; assembly: GCA_040510175.1. Classification (GTDB taxonomy): domain Bacteria; phylum Pseudomonadota; class Alphaproteobacteria; order Caulobacterales; family Aquidulcibacteraceae; genus JBEVJO01. The sequence continues at coordinate 9,915 of JBEVJO010000346.1, read as the reverse complement.
TATCCGCGTCACCGCCTCTGTCGGCCTCGCATTGGCCGGGCGATACAGCGTAAGCGCGGAAGAATTGATGCGTCACGCCGACATTGCACTTTATCGCGCCAAGAGCCTTGGCCGCGATCAGGCTGTGCAGTTTTCGGAAGAGATGGCGCAAGAAGTCGAAGAGCGCCGCGCCATTGAAGTCGATCTACGCAACGCCCTGCACACGGACCAGCTCCGCCTGCACTACCAACCGATCGTGTCTTGCACGTCCAATCGGATTGAAGGCGTGGAAGCGCTGCTGCGCTGGTCGCATCCGACGCGTGGAGAAATCGGCCCAAGCCTGTTTGTACCGATCGCAGAAGATTCCGGCCTGATGCCTGTGCTGGGTGAATGGATCCTGAGCCAGGCCATGCGCGATTCCAAACGTTGGCCTGGTCTGGAGATCGCGATCAATCTTTCGCCTGTCCAGATTCGTCACATGGATCTGGCTGAAACGCTCGAACGCCTCGTGGCTGAACACAACGTCGATCCGCGCAAGTTTGTGCTGGAAATTACCGAAGGCGTGCTGCTGGATTCGAACGAGCGCAGCCAGATGGCGTTGGCGTCGGCGCGGGCCATGGGCTTCAAAACCTCGCTCGATGATTTTGGCACCGGATATTCGAGCTTGTCGTATCTGTGCAATTTCACCTTCGACAAGATCAAGGTTGATCGCTCCTTCGTCACCGGCAAGGCGCAAGGGAAGGTTGGCCGCAATATCGTGCAGGCGATCGCCACCCTTGGGCGCGGCCTTGGCCTCGCTGTAATCGCCGAGGGCGTCGAGACCGAAGCGGACGCGTTGATGGTGCGCCATCTGGGCTGCACGGAAATGCAGGGCTACCATTTCTCCCGGCCGGTGAGCGCCGACGATCTCGGCGCGGTATTGGCGCGCTTCAATGCGCCTGAAACTGTAGCGGCGGCGGACCAAGAAGCCTTTCACGCGCTACGCCGTCTGCAGGCAGGTCTCTAAGTTACCGGAATTGCGGACGATTATCCGCAGCCTTGCTTTTTGCGGCGAACCCATTTGACTGCACCGGACATTTTCTTCCGGAGCAGCGCTATGGCTGATTCAAAAGCCCCAACCGGCAATGCCGATTATTCGTGGTCGCAATTCGATTCCGAATATTATTTTCAGCATTATTATGGCGAGCCGCATCCGGACGATGACCTGGTCATCAAACTGGCGGTCGATTATTTCAAAGGCGCGGTGAAAGACGGGGACGAGCCGCTGGACGTCGTCGATGTCGGCACGGGTCCAAACCTCATTCCCTTCTTCTGCGTGGTGCCGTTCGCGAAAAAACTGACAGCCTGGGAATATGCCGAAAGCAATGTCGCCTGGCTGAAGGCCGATCTGCAAAAAGACGAGATGCGCCCGCAATGGCGGCATTTTTGGAAGGTGACGCAAAACGCCTACGGACCAGACTGGAAAACGCCGGACAATCCCATCCCAGAGTTGCGCAAGAAAGCCGATGTCCTCCAGGGCTCGATCTTCGATCTGCCCAAGGCCAAATGGACCGCCGCAACCATGTTCTTTTGCGCCGAGTCCATCACCTCGAAATTCGAGGAATTCGAACAGGGCGTCGCCGCCTTCGCCCGTTGTGTGAAGCCCGGCGGCCATTTGGCCGCGGCGTTCCTTGTGCGCTCGTCCGGCAGCTATCAGATCGGCGATACGGCCTTCCCGGTGCTCAACGTCACCGCTGAAGAGATTCAACAAACGTTCGAGCGCTACGCGACCAATGTGCGAGGACAGCGTATTGGCTTGCACGACCGTGAGATCCGGGAAGGCTATTCAGGCTTCATCTTTTTGACGGGCCGCGCGACCGGATGATGCGCTGATGTCGGACATCAGCCTGAACATCACTTGGTTCGATCTCATTCTGTATTCGCCGTTTTTCGGCTGGCCCGGTCTCATCCTGGGCGGCCTTTTGGGCGCATTCGCTTGGCGCAAGCGGCCATGGCTCGGCGGCGCCATCGGCGCGATCGCCGGCAATTTCATCGTCTTCTACGGCCGGTTTTTTGGAAATAATTAGTCCCCTCTTGAAATGAGACTAAAGTCTCATTATAAAAATACGTCGCATAGAGGGAGACTGAGACATGGTTCTAACGCCCGCGCAGATGGATCAAAAAATGGACGAGCATTTCGGCTATGAGGCGTCCGACGACGTCGCCGGGGTGCTGGCAACGCTGGCGCACGACGTCGAACACGACATTGTCGGGGCGCCGTACGGCCCGACGCACGGCCGCGAGGGCGCCCGCCCCTTCTACGAAGCGCTGTTCACCGATCTGGCCGAAAGCCGCTTCACCGTTATCAAGCGCCTCTATGGCGATAATTTCCTGGTCGATGAATCCACCTGGAGCGGCAAGGCCGCAGGAACGCCTTTCGGCATTGAGGGTCACGGCCGTCCACTGCAATTCCGACTGCTGCACATCATCGAGTTTGCCGACAGCGGCGACATCAAGCGTGAAAACGTCTGGGTCGATCTGGCGGCGATCCAGCAGCAATTGCAGTCCGCACCAACGGCATGAGGGAACCCGAAGCCGCCGGTCGCCCCAATCAACGCAACCGCACGCGCAAGGATTTGCTGCGCGCCGCTGCCGATTTGATGAAGCAGGGCAAGTCGCCAAGCTTGGAGGAGGTGGCGCAAGAAGCGATGGTGTCGCGCGCCACTGCCTATCGCTATTTTCCCAGCGTCGACGCGCTGTTGATCGAAGCGGCAGTGGACATCCACACGCCCGACCCCGATGACATTTTCGACGGCACCGACAAAACCGATCCGATCGAGCGCGTCGAGCGCGTCGATGCGGCTCTGCACGACATGCTGGCGCAGAACGAAGCCTCGATCCGCCTGATGCTGGCGCAATCCTTGAGCCGCCCGGAAGGCGGGGGCGCGCCGCGGCGGCAGAACCGGCGGCTGCCTTTACTGGATGCGGCTTTGGCGCCGGCCAAGGATCAATTCAAACCCGTCGACCTGAAGCGGCTCGCCAAGGCGCTAGCGCTGATCACCGGCGCAGAGGGCTATTTCGCGGGCAAGGACGTGCTGGAGCTGGACGATACAGAATCGCGCAAACTGAAACGCTGGATCATCCGCGCGCTTATCGAGGCATCCCGGAAATAAATTACATCCGATACCGCAGCGCCGCCCACAGCGTGCGCGGCGTGGCGCGTTCGATGACGCCGAGGCCCGACACCGCCGCCTCCACGCGCGTGTCCGTAATGTTTTCACCCCGCAACTCCAGCGACAAACCGGATTTCAGCGGTACAGCCACAAAAGCGTCCAGTGTTGCAGCGGAATCCAGACGCCGCACATTCAGGTCGTCCTCGAACTGCCCAGCGAGATAGCGTCCGGTGAGCGCGGCGCGCAGGCCTTGCGCGGATTTCCATTCCACGGTGACGCTGCCTTGATGTTTGGGAGTCTGCGCCGGGCGCAGGCCGTGGAGCGCGGAACCACGCACTTCGGAATCAGCGAAAGCATAGGCGCCCAGCACGCGCCAATCGTTCCAGACATAAGAGGCGTCCAATTCCACACCTACGGATTCAATGGCGCTCAAATTCTGCCGCTGACGGCAGGCGCCGGCCACCACGCCCACGCCCGGGCAAATATCGCCCGGCAATTTGCCGATGCTGACATTAGCGATCGCGTCTTCCAGGCGATTCCAAAAGATCGTGGCGCCAAGGGTCAGCTCACCCATTTTGCTTTCTGCGCCAATTTCCGCGCCGTGCAGCTTTTCGGGGGTAAGATCAAGGTTTGCCGCCGTTGCGTCGGCGCCGGCGCGGAATGGGCGGTACAATTCGTTCAATGTCGGCAAGCGATAGCTTTGATATGCGGCTGCGCGCAGCGACAATGTCTCCGTCAAGGCATAGGACGCGCCGATCCGGCCCAACGCTTCCCAATCATCGCGATTCGCGCCGACGACATCACGCACCGGCGCGCCCGTGGCGATATTGGCTTCGCGCAATTCACCGTCGGCGATGCGCCAATAATCAAGCCGCCCCGTGGCGGTCAGCGTCAACTGCGCAATCGGCTGCACGCTGTATTCAATGAAGGCGCCGGCGGTTTGATTGTTGCCGCCTGCTTTCCGCCGATTGACCGGAAGGCCGTCGACGAAACGAAAGAGCTCATTCGTTTCGCCATCGACCCAGCGATAGTCCACGCCGACGCGTAGTTCGGCGTTTTCGCCGACGGGCGGGCGCAGCTCGAGTTTGCCGCCATAGCCGTGCGAAGGCGTGTCGAATTGATCCAGGCTTTGGGTGACGGTTGCGCGATCCGGAGCCACAGAAGCGAACTGCGATTCAAAATCACGGTTCTGCGCGAAGACCAACGCCTCCCAACCCCACGCGCCGCGCCCGATAAGCCGCAGCGAAACGTCCTGACCCGTGGTCTTGTTGTCGGTGAAATCCGTGCCGCGTTCGCGCTTATCGCCAAAGGCGCTCAGCGCGGTTTGTAGCTCAACACCTTCGACGACCGGCCCGACATAACGCGCGCGGACAGTCCACTGATCATACGGCGCCGGGCGATCCACGGCGCCACGCTGCGATTTTAAAATCGGTGTGAAGCCGTCGCCGGTATCGTAGCGGCCTGAGAGAGTCACGAAGCCGTTCAGCACATCCGCCTTGCCGCGCGCATCGGCGATATATGACTCACGCTCGCCAATCGCGACACCGCCGTCGAACACGGGCGTCTGGTCGCGCGCTGTGCTTTGCAACTCGGCCACGCCGGCCAGCGCGCCGGTTCCGAACGCGCCCGCGCCGCCGCCGCGGGTCACCCGCACAGCGCCCAGGCCGCGCGGATCGAGCGAGGGCCAATCGACCCAGCCGCCGAACGGATCGGCGACCGGCACGCCATCAAGGAGAACCAGGGCGCGGGACGCGGCGTTTCCCCCAAGGCCGCGCAAGGATGCGCCCTGACTTGTGGGATGCGCCGAACGCGAATCCGAACGCCGGAATTGCGTCAGCCCGCCGCCGTCGCGCAGTACATCCTCGATCCGCGCGGACGCTGTTGACTGCAGACGAGCGGCGTCGATGGTCTTGACGTCATAGGCTTGGTCACTCAGGGCGGCCGGCAAAGGCGCGCCGGTTACCACGATGTCGTCCGCCGCCTGCGCCGTGCCGGCCGCGGCGGCGCAGGCCGCCAAGACAAAACTGGCGGCGCGTAAGCGCAGTGTCATGAACTCCCCCTATCCGGACGTCGCGGCCCGTCGGCCACCCTTTTCTTGTCTATAGTCTATCCGGCTGACTTACCGCCTTGAGGCAAGAGGACACATTCATCTTGGCGCGGATACAATCCTCTTGACTGTAAGAGGCGCTAGGCGCGAATCTGAGATCACACACAGGAGTGCTCCATGCGCATCGGCGTCCCCACCGAAATCAAAACCCACGAATATCGCGTCGGCCTGACGCCCGGTTCGGTGCGGGAATATTGCGCCCACGGCCATACGGTTTTGGTGCAGTCCGGCGCCGGGTCGGGGATCCATGTCGATGACACTGTTTATATAGCCGCCGGTGCGACCATTGCTCCCAACGCTGCAACGGTCTTCGCCCAGTCCGATATGATCGTGAAGGTGAAGGAGCCGCAGCCGGCCGAATGGGCGCAGTTGCGCGAAGGCCAGATCCTGTTCACCTATCTGCACCTGGCGCCCGATCCCGAACAGACTAAAGGCCTCCTAGCGTCCGGTTGCACGGCGGTGGCGTATGAAACCGTGACGGACGCCAATGGCGCGCTGCCTTTGCTGGCGCCGATGAGTGAAGTCGCAGGCCGCCTTGCTATCGAAGCCGCTGGCGATGCACTGCGCCGCTTCCATGGCGGCTCCGGCGTTCTGCTCGGCGGCGTGCCGGGCGTTCAGCCCGCGCGCGTGGTTGTGCTGGGCGGCGGCGTGGTCGGTACGCACGCGGCGCGCATGGCGGTCGGCCTGGGCGCCGAAGTTTCAATCCTCGACAAGTCGCTGCCGCGTTTGCGCCAGCTCGACGAATTATTTCAGGGCCGCGTCCGCACGCGCTTCTCTTCGCTGGATGTGATCGATCAGGAAATCTCCGCCGCCGACGCGGTGATCGGCGCGGTTCTAGTGCCCGGCGCCAGTGCGCCGAAACTGGTGACCCGCGCCATGCTTTCGCACATGAAAAAGGGCTCGGCTCTCGTGGATGTCGCCATCGATCAAGGCGGCTGTTTTGAAACCAGTCACGCCACCACGCATGCCGACCCGATGTTCGAAGTGGATGGCATCATCCATTATTGCGTGGCGAACATGCCAGGCGCGGTGCCCCAAACGTCCAGCCATGCGCTGAACAACGCCACTTTGCCCTATGGATTGATGCTCGCCGACAAGGGAATCGAAGCGATCAAATCCAATTTGGGCTTGATGGCGGGGCTCAATATCCACAAGGGCATCGTCACCAACAAAGCCGTCGGCGAGAGCCTGGGCGTGGCGTGGATGGCGGGCGCAGAAGCGTTGACGGTCTAAGACCGATTCAGGCAACGGGAAGAGGCGCGCGCCGCGCGAGGGTCGCCCGTTCGAAACCCTGCAAGGCGAGATCCGCAAATTTCAGCGTGATGAGCGGGATGGCGAACGATAGCACCACCATTGACGGCAATAACAGATTTAGAGACCCGGGCGCGACAGTTGACACCAATTCGAATGCTAGCCTGAAGCACAACCAAGGGGCCAGAATTCCGACGATCAGGGTAAAGATAAATCGTTCCACGCGCGCGCTCCACGCCTCAGCCAAGGACTCAACTTTCCGGCGCGCAATAAGTTCCTGGCCCGCGCGCGCCCCGCCTCGCGATCGCTAGGGGATTATCTTTGAGGTGCAATAGCGCGCGATTTTCCAAGCCCCAGCGTCCTTGCGAAGCAGAAACAGCTCCTGATAGCGAACCTCGCTCAAGTCGCCGGTCGCGTTGATCGTTTCGGTCCCGGCGGTGGCGCTTCTGACAAAAGCCCAATCTGGGCTGGTCTGCATGACCTCCTTGATCTCGTAGGTCATGTTGAAACGCACGGCCTTGAAGACTTCCGGATAGACCATCGCCAACACGGCCTTGCCCTCCACGGCTGGACCTACAGGGGCGATCAGCACGCCATCTTCAGTATAATTCGCGACGACGGCCTCGGCGTCTCCGCGATTGAAAGCGGTCAGGTAGGAAACCACAGTCGCCTCGATCGCGGCCAGTTCGTTGGGCGTTCCGTTCATCATTCTCCTCCTATAATTATGATATTAAAAGTTCAGCGCAGGCGTTTGGACCTATGCGCATCAGGGTGCGTGCACGACCGTCCTAAAGCAAATCCTTTTGCCGGCCATTCATGAGCTCCAACAAAAAGTCCGCGACCGCATTGATGCGCGCCAGCGTCGATACGTCTTCGTGAATGACCAGCCAGAATGACCGATCGACGCGTACGCTCTCGTGCAGGATCGGTACAAGCGCCGGTTCGCGCCGGGCGAGGAAGGACGGTAGAATGGCGATGCCGGCGCCGGACGCCGTCATCTGCACCTGTGCGATGATTGAGGATGAACACAGGCGCGGCGCCAAACCAGGCAGCAGCTCATCGTAATAGCGCAGCTGCGGCGAGTAGATGAAATCATCGACGTAGCCGATGAGTGTCCGGTTGCGCAGATCCTCCAAGCTCCCGACCGGCCCGGCCTCTTCCAGATAGGCCTTCGTGGAATAGAGGCGCAGCGCATAATCCGTCAGCTTCCGGACCTTCAGCCGGCCGGTCTGCGGCCGGGTTAGCAAGACCGACATATCGGCCTCGCGCTTGGACACTGAAACAAACCCAGACAGGGCGATCAAATCCAATTCGATGCGTGGATGTTTTTGCGCGAAGCGGCCGATGGCGGGGGCGATCAGCGTCGTGCCCAGCCCTTCCGTCACGCCCAAACGCACCCGGCCGGACGTGAGGTTTTCGCCTGCCTCGGCAAAGGCGGCGATCTCCAGCGCCGATTGTTCGATCTGTTCGGCGCGCCGCGCGACCTCCTGGCCGTCCGGGGTCAGCACATGGCCGCGCCGGGTTCGTTCAAACAAAGCGAGGCCTAAATCCTGTTCGAGTTTCCGCAACCGCCGGCTGACGGTGGTGGCGTCCTGCCCGACGCGCGATGACACTTCGGCCAGCTTGGGATTCCGGCTCACTTGGAGCAATAATTTCAAATCGTCCCAGTCCACGCTAGACCTGCATATTTGCCGCTGCTGCCTGCAAATATGCATATAGACCTGGAAAAACGCCAGTGATAAATTGTGCGGCAGTTTGACGAATTTGACGCGCGGCTCTGAAGGAGATTCCGGCGCGTTTGGTGTTTTTGAACACGCGCGGACCGAAACGGCCGTTGATCCTAGGGAGATAGTCTTGAACAAGCCGACGACTGAATTCGCCACGGAATCCCAGCAGGCCGCTCGCGAGGAAATCGCTGCGCTGATGAAGCGCGCGCGCGCCGCGCAGGCGCAGATCGAAAACTATACGCAGGAACAGGTCGATGATCTGATCCGCGCGATGGTGTGGGCCGTGGCCAAGCCGGACGTCGCCGAAAAGATCGCTCAGTTTACGGTCGATGAAACCCAGCTCGGCAATTACGAAGGCAAGTATCTCAAAATCTTCCGCAAAACCCGCGCGACGCTGATGGACATCATCGACGACAAGTCGGTGGGCGTTCTGGAAGAAGATCCCGTCCGTAACATCATCAAGATCGCCAAGCCCGTCGGCGTCATCGGCGCGCTTGCTCCAACGACCAATCCGGAAGCCACGCCGGTGATCAAGGCGATCTCGGCCGTGAAGGGCCGCAACGCGATCATCATCGCGCCGCATCCGCGCGCCAAGCTGACGAACAAAATGATCTGCGATCTGATGCGCAAGGCGATAAAGGCCTGCGGCGCGCCGGAAGATCTCGTCATCGGCATCGACATTCCGACGCTCGACAAGACCAATGAGCTCATGAAGCAGTGCGATCGCATTCTGGCCACCGGCGGCGCCGCCATGGTCACTGCGGCGTATTCGTCTGGGACCCCGGCTTTGGGCGTTGGCGCCGGCAACGCCGTGGTTACCGTTGATGACACCGCCGACCTCGACGACGCGGCAGAAAAGATCCGCATTTCCAAGACGCTTGATTTGGCTGCGTCCTGCTCATCCGATAATTCGGTGATCCTGCTCGACAAGATTTACGATACGATGCTTGCGAAGCTGGTTGGCAAGGGCGGCTACGTCGTCAGCGCCGACGAAAAGCAGAAGCTGCAAAATGTGATCTGGGAAGACGGCCACATCAATTCGGCCATTGTCGCCCAGCCGGCGCAAAAGATCGCCAGCATGGCGGGCTTCAATGTCGCCGACACGGTGCAGTTTTTCATCGTTCCGGAAACCGGCTATGGCGAAGACTATCCGTTCTCCGGCGAGAAGATGTCCGTCACCATGACGCTCTATCGCGCCAAGGACATCGACGAAGCGATTGCTCTTACCAACGGCATCCAGGCCTATCAGGGCCAGGGCCATTCCTGCGGCATCTATTCCAAGAGCGACGCCAACATCATGAAGCTGGCCAACGCGACCAAGACCTCCCGCGTCATGGTCAACCAGCCGCAGGCGGCCTCCAACTCGGGAAACCTTTGGAACGGCATGCGCCAGACCTTCTCCTTGGGCTGCGGCTCCTGGGGCGGCAACGGCACCAACAACAACATCTCCTGGCGGGATCTGATCAACGAGACCTGGGTCTCAAAGCCGCTGGCGGTGACCAAGGTTCTGCCGAGCGACGAGGCGCTGTTCGGCAACGCCATCGAAAAGCTGGCCAAAGCCGGCGTTCACTCGTAATCGATCGATTGTCCCGCCGGAGCGATCCGGCGGGACTTTCGGTTTTGACGCGCCGCCACCAGCCCGCAACGCGGGCTGGACTTGCGAAAAAGGCCCTGGCGTAACAGTGTGCGGCGCATTCGC
>JBEVJO010000345.1:0-3117 GCA_040510175.1 Caulobacterales bacterium | reverse complement strand
CACCGCAGATGCTTCGAGCGCGCCATGACCGAGAGAGGCGGCCTCGTTTTCGATGTCGGAGAGGATTTTGCGCGCGTTCTGAGCTTGCTCCAGCAGCGCATAGGGCAGTTCGCCGTGCAGCTCGTCTGCGATTTCAACTAGCGCCTTGACCACGCTCATGAGGCGCGGCGAGGCGGCGATAATGCGCGCCTGGGCTTCATAACGGTGCGGGCAGGAATCGTATTCCATGGCCGGCACGCGCCAGCCGCCGCGCGCGTCATCGCCGGTGACGACCACGGGGTGGGTGCCGGGCAAGGGATGATGGGCGCTGTCTTCGGCGCTCTGCCAGCGATTATTGGCGCGAAACACCTTCCAGTTTTCATGCTGGCATTCGCTGGATTCGGGGACGATGCGTTCCGGCGTCAGTTCGCTGGCGTCGAAGGGGCGGCCCAGCCCACAATCATAATGCACGCGGAACGGCTCGGTGAGACCCGTAACCCATTGAGGAAGAACGTGTTCTACCGACGCCCAGGTTCCGACGGGGGTCACAAACACCCGCTGGTTTTTATGAAAAACCGCTTTGACCATTGCCCAATCCCCATCCTCACAGGCGCACGGAGATACCGTACACCCGTAGCAATTTCCCGCCCCTAAACAGATGCTTCCATTATCGCGCTAACCATTCACACCTGCTTCAATGAAGTGTCACAAAACTCGGGCATAGCTCCGCACGGACGCGGGGCAGGCATGAATTTGCCTCGTCGCCAAAGGCTTCCGCGCAACACGGCGCGGTTGGGTTTCGAGGAGATTTTCATGTTTAAAAAGCTAGTGCTGGCGGCGACCGCATCGCTGCTTTGCGTCGGCGCCGCGCATGCGCGCGATCAGATCCGCATCGTCGGCTCTTCGACGGTTTTCCCTTATGCGCAAGCCGCGGCGGAAGAATACGCCAAGAAGACCGGCAAGAAGGCGCCAGTGGTTGAATCCACCGGCACCGGCGGCGGCTTCAAGGTTTTCTGCGCCGGCAACGGCGAAGACAGCCCAGACATCGCCAACGCGTCGCGGCGGATCAAGGCGTCGGAATTCCAGGCGTGCCAAGCCGCCGGCGTGAAGAGCATCACGGAAGTGCTGATCGGCTATGACGGTCTGTCTATCGCGCACTCGCGCAAGGACGCCAAGGAATACGATCTGACGCCATCCGATTTGTTCAAGGCGCTGGCCGCTGAAGTGCCGCAAGGCACGAAGTGGGTGCCAAATCCTTACAAGACCTGGAACCAGATCAAGCCAAGCCTGCCAAATATGCCGATCCGCGTGTTTGGCCCACCGCCGACCTCCGGCACCCGCGACGCTTTTGTCGAACTGGTGATGGACCCAGGCTGCGAAACCTTCGCGATCATGGAATCCGCCAAGGCGTCAATGACCAAGCCTGATTACGAAAAAATGCGGAAGGCAAAGTGCAGCCGCATGCGCCAGGATGGTCCTTTCATTGAAGCCGGTGAAAACGACAATCTGATCGTGCAGCGTCTCGAATCCGACTCAACGGCGTTCGGCATCTTCGGTTATTCGTTCTTGAGCGAAAACGCCGACAAGCTGAAGCCTGTCGCCATCGCCGGCGTGAAGCCGTCCGAAGAAAGCATCGCTTCCTTCGAATATCCGGTGTCGCGTCCATTGTTCTTCTATGTGAAGAACGATCACCGCAAGATCGTGCCGGGCCTCGACGAATTCGTGAAAGTGTTCGTGTCCGATGACTCCATCGGCGCGGGCGGCTTCAACGAAGAGCGCGGTCTCACCCCATTGGCGCCGGCTGTCCTGAAGAAGTGGCAAGCCGCAGCGAACAACGGGTTTGCACTGAAGGGTCTTTAATCCCCGAAACTGGTCTGGAGGGCGGTCGCTTGCGGCCGTCCTCCAACCTTTGTCCGCTTGTTTGTTACAAATAGTCTTGTTTACAAAATAATTGCGTTGGGTTGGGGGCATAGATGGCGAGCTTGGCGGCGCTGATTATCCTGGCGGGGATGGCGCTTTTTTTCGTGCTCGGGCGTGTGCGCGGCAGTGGCTTTGACGCCAAAGCCGCCGGCGCGCTGCACTCACGGCCCCTATATCACGGCGCCTATGCGGCGGCCTGGTTCACAATTCCCTCCGCCATCCTTCTTTTGGTCTGGCTGTTCGCGCAGGGCCGTGTGCTCGACACCCTGATCGTCAACGATCTGCCCGCGAGTTTCAAATCCGGGTTGGGTTCTGACGAAATCGCGCTCGCGGTGGCGCAGGTCCGCCAATTGGCGCGCGGCGTCAGCTTTGGCGAACCGACGGCGGAAATCGCCGCCGCCGCCGACAGCCTCAAGCATTGGACCCAGATCGCCAATATGGCGATGGTCGCCTGCGTTGCTGGCATCGGATCGCTGCTCGCCATTATCGCGCTGCTGCGCTTGAAGCCCGACTTTTGGGCGCGGAATCGCTTTGAAGGCATGCTCACTGGGCTGATGATCGCCTGCGCCGCGGTCGCCATTCTGACCACCTTCGGCATCGTCGCATCACTGGTTTTCGAGGCGGGCCGCTTCTTCGCCAAGGTGCCGATCCATGAATTTGTATTCGGCCTGAAATGGGAGCCGCAAATCGCCATCCGCGAAGATCAGGTCGCGGGGCAGGGCGCGTTTGGCGCCATTCCGGTCTTCACGGGCACATTGCTGATCGCCTTCCTGGCGATGCTAGTTGCCATCCCGATCGGGCTCTACACGGCCATCTATCTTTCGGAATATTCGCACCCCGCCTTGCGCAATACGGTGAAGCCCGTGCTGGAAATTCTGGCCGGCGTGCCGACCGTTGTGTTCGGCTTCTTCGCGCTCTTGGTCGTGACGCCGACATTGATGTCGTTGGGCAAGTCCATGGGATTGGAGGTGTCGCCGAACCCGGCGATCGCCGCCGGCCTCGTCATGGGCATCATGATCATCCCGTTCATCTCCTCCTTCTCGGACGATGCGCTGCGCGCCGTGCCGCAAACCATGCGCGACGGCTCTTACGCGCTGGGCGCCACCAAGGCCGAGACGATCACCAAGGTTTTGATGCCGGCCGCCATCCCTGGCATCACCGGCGGCATCCTGCTCGCCGTGTCGCGCGCCATCGGCGAGACCATGATCGTCGTCATGG
>JBEVJO010000344.1:0-3242 GCA_040510175.1 Caulobacterales bacterium | reverse complement strand
GCCGCCGGTTTGCGCGGTCAGCGCTGCGGCCGGTCCGAAAATAGCGATCGCCGCGCCTTCTGCCGGGCTGGCGATTTTCGGCGCCGGTAATTTGGCGCGCGCTCGAGCGAGCGACGCCTGGATGGTTGGGTTCTCGCCAACGTTGGAGATGAATTCTTCGTACAGCGCGATCGCGCCGGCTTGGTCACCGCTGCGCTCCAGCAAGCGGCCATAGGCATCGACATCCACGGCCAAGCGCAGACCGCTTTTCCAGGCGCGATCATAGGCCGCGCGCGCGTCGGCGTTGCGGCCGGCATAATCATAGACCAACGCCATCTGGTAATCGTTCAAGCGATCAAGCGTCGAGCCGGAGCTGGATGCTTTCAGCATGACGATCGCGCCATCCACATCGCCTTGGCCGACTTTGGCCCAGGCGCGCAGCGTCATGTCGATGAGCCGGTTGAACGGTCCCATGTCGTCGATATTGGGCAGGTCCTTCTGCGCCGTGCTGTATTTGCGGCGCACGATATTGTCCGCATCGATCGCCAGTCCGCCCAAGGAGGTTGATGCGCCTGCTTTCTTCGCCGCTGTTTCAAGCGCCGCCGCGCCGCGGATATCGCCAGCGATCAAGGTCCGAGTGACGGCGCGCTCCAGAATTTCCTGGTCGCCTGGGGCCCGGCGCAACGCTTCCCGATAAAACGTCGCAGACGCGCTCGCATCAGACGTCAGACTGGCGTAACGGCCGCGCAGGAAGTCCGCATACAAAGCCCCATCATCACCCATTGCAGACTGGGAACCGGTGGTGGCGCACGCCGACACAGCGAAAGCGAGGACGAGCGCAGCGCTCCCGCCGGAGCGCCGAAGGATCAAGCTTTTCATGGCGACATCATTCCAGGAGCGGTTCCAAAGCGCAATGCGCGAGACTGCTTTCAGAAAAATGGCCGCTTTTAGGTAGGTGACGCCGGTTTTGGCGGCGTCAGATCCACGGCTGGGGGCTTGCGCTTCGTTGGCGCAGGCGTGGTCAGCCCCTTACTGAGTTTCGCGCGGATGCGATCGGCCATGAGGGCATGCGGCCGGGCATCGAGGGCCTTTGTCCAAGACTCCTTGGCTTTGTCCTTGCGATCCATGCGCCAATAGGCGTCCCCGAGATGGTCCAAAACCTCCGGATTGGGGTCGTCGCCAAACCCTGCCGAGGCGACCTCCAACCTGGCCACAGCCGCGGGATAGTCGCCATAGAGGTAATAGGCCCAACCGATGCTATCGACGATCGCCCAATCGAACGGCGCTGCGGCGTTGGCCTTGGCGAGCAGGCGATAGCCCTCCTCCAGCGTGTTTGGGCGAGACAATAAGGAATAGCCCAAGGCGTTCATACGCTCAGCGTCATCCGGAGAGGCCGCCAGCATCCGGCGCAAGATCGTCAGCCCCTCATTGTAGGTGCCGGGGCCCTCAACCAAATAGGTCGCGAGCGTGGCCTTGATGTCGTCGCGCGCCGGCGCCGTCGCCAGCGCCGTGCGTGCGTCGGCAATGGCTTGCGGCAAACGCCCGAACTTGAAGTGCATCGACGCGCGGGTGAGCGTCACCGCGATCTTCATCTCCGTCGCCTTGGAATACCCTGCAGCGCTGGTCAGCGCCGTTATAGAGGGCGTGTCCTGGCCCGCCTGTCCGAGCACGAAGCCGGCTTGCGCCAGCGTCAACGGATCCTGCGGCGCAGCCTTCAACGCGTCATTCGCCTGCGCGATGGCGAGATCGTCCTTGGACGATTTCAAATAAGCCTGGGCCGCGAGCAGTTGCGCGGATGGCCGCCACAGCGGGTCTTTCACCCGCTGCGCCACGCGTACGGCGGTGTCGGTTTCATTGATGCGGACCATATCGCCCGCCAAACCGAGCGTCCGCTTGGCGTCATTTGGATCCAGCAGCAATGCGGCTTGATTGAAAATCGAGGCCGACGGCGAAAACTCATCCCCCTTCGGCGGCTGCCCAGCGATCGCCGCGCCGAGCACGCCTGCGACAGCCTCGCGCTTGGTCAAATCATCCGCGATGGCGCCATACACACGGGCGGCCGCTTGCTGAATAGTCAAAGCCGGCTTGTCGATTTTCTCGCCGCGCGCAATGCGCGCCAGCGCCGCGCGTGCATCGATTTCATCCGGCGTCATCGCCAGCGCAAGCGAATAATAGCGCTTCGCTTCCGCGATATTGTTCATGCGGTATTGCAGGTCGCCGGCGCGAAGCGCGAAGTCGAGCGCATCCGGCGCCGCCAAAGCATTCGCGAAGGCTTCAAGGTTTTTCGGTCCGCCCGGCTTTGCGGGACGGAAGATGTAATGCGGCTCCGCCGTCTCCAACACTTTCGCCGCTCCGGGCAAATCACCCCAAGCTTCATAGATCGAGGACTGCGCAATTTCATACATGCGGTCGGGCGTGGAATTCTGCGCCAGCTTCAAACTGATGTTGGCGTGTTCTTTGTCGTCCTTCGCCGCCGACGCCATCGCTGACAAGATTGCGCCGATGCCTTCCGACTTATCCTGATGCGCTTCAAGCACCGCCGCGGCCGCATCATAGTGCTTCGCCGCCATGTCGTCGGCAAACACCACGATTGCGATCGCGGGCTGTTTTTCACTGCCGCCCTGCGCCAATTGCTCGCGCGCCGCGGTAACGAACGCCGCCATGTCGGCGGCGCGCAGCATTGCTGTGCGGTCGGCATATTCAACTTTGCTTTTGCCCGCAGGCGCCGGCTGCGCGGTCGCCAAAGCGGCGGCGGAGATAGACGCGCCGTTCGAAACGCCGGGACCGCTTTTAACCGGTCCGGTCGCGCACGCCGCCAAAGACGCCGCTGCGCAGACACTCAAAGCGCAAAACACCGCACGCCCAAACCGCATTCGCTACTCCTCGTCACGCAAGCGCCCATAGGGCGCGCATCATCTTGCGCGGCGGCGGCGCCGGACGCAATCACGGCCCGCAAGGGCCGCCTGTTTTTACGCTGGAAACAGCGCGGCCTGCGACGATAAGCCGAGGGCGCGCTTACATATTTTGGTAAATCGGGCCTTCACCACCCTGCGGCGGAACCCAAGTGATGTTCTGCGATGGGTCTTTGATGTCGCACGTTTTACAATGAACGCAGTTCTGCGCGTTGATCTGGAAGCGCGGTTTTTGCGTCGTCTCGTCGATCAGCACCTCATAGACGCCGGCGGGGCAGTAGCGCTGCGCGGGCTCGGAATATTCCGGCAGATTGACGCGGATCGGCACATCGGGGTCGGTCAGCACCAGAT
>JBEVJO010000343.1:0-2839 GCA_040510175.1 Caulobacterales bacterium | reverse complement strand
CGGCAGGAGGTCGAGGAGCGCAATTCCAGGCTTGTTCTGATCGACAGTCTGAACGGATACCTCGCGTCGATGCCGCAGGAACAACAGCTCATTCTGCAAATGCACGAACTGCTGTCCTACATGAATCATAGGGGCGTTCTGACTCTGCTGGTCAATCCGCAGATGGGCCTGGTCGGCACCATGTCGACCGGCAATCTGAATATTTCCTACGTCGCGGATGTCGTCTTGTTGCTCCGCTTTTTTGAAGCCGAAGGGCGCATCCGCAAGGCCCTGTCGGTCATTAAGAATCGCGGCGGCCCGCATGAAGACACGATCCGGGAATTGCGATCAACACGTGAAGGTCTGCGCGTCAGCGCGCCGCTTTATCATTTCCGCGGTGTTCTCACGGGCACGCCAGAATATATTGGCGGCGATCCGTTGATGGAAGATCGCGCGCATGACTCTTAAGGCGGAGGAAGCCGGGCGCGTCGTTCTTATCGTCGCCCCCATCGGACGGGACGCGCGAGCGGTTGAGGCACTCCTTCAAAAGCAGAATCATCCGACCCATATCTTGGCGGATCTGACGGCGTTGTCCGGCGCGATCAACGATATGGCCGGCGCGATCGTCATCACCGAAGAAGCCTTTCACAAGGCGGATCTGACGCTGCTCAATGTCGCGTTGGAATCGCAGCCAGAATGGTCGGATGTTCCATTTGTCATTCTATCCAGCCGCGGCACAGGCGCGGGCAGCCGCGCCACCACGATGCTGAATGCGCTGCCGCCGCGCCTCACCAACACAATGCTGTTGGAGCGGCCGCTCAGCAGCGTCTCCCTGGTGAGCGCCGTTGAATGGGCGCTGCGCAGCCGCAGCCGGCAATTCCAGATGCGCGACCGCATGCGCGAATTGCGTAAGCAGGCGCAGGCTTTGGCGATTCTCAACAAAACCGGCGCGGCTGTGGCGGCCGACGTCGAGGTCGGCGTTCTGGTGCAACGTGTGGTGAATGCAGGCGTGGAACTGACCGGCGCGCAATTCGGCGCGTTCTTCTACAATGTCGAAAACGCCAAGGGCGAGAGTTACATGCTCCACGCACTTGCCGGCGACGACGTCGATATGGACTCGTTCTCCAAGTTTCCGATGCCCCGCAACACCGCCGTTTTCGCGCCGACTTTCAGCGGGGAGCGCACGGTGCGCTCCGACAACATTCGCATCGAACCGGAATATGGCCATAACGCCCCTCATGCGGGGCTACCCAAGGGCCACCTTCCCGTGGTGAGCTATTTGGCGGTGCCGGTGCGTTCGCGCGATGGCGGCGTCATCGGCGGGCTTTTTTTCGGCCACGGCGAAACCGGGAAGTTCGCCTATGAGACCGAGGCGCTGATTGAAGGTCTGGCCGGCGAAGCGGCGATTGCGATGGACAACGCCAACCTCTTCCAACGTTCGCGTAAGGAAATTGAGCGCCGCATGGCGGTTGAAGACGAGTTGCGGACGCTGAACGAGGAACTCGAACAACGCGTTGCGTCCGAGATCGCGACCCGGCTCGAGGCCGAGGAACAATTGCGGCAATCGCAAAAAATGGAGGCCGTCGGGCAACTCACCGGCGGCATCGCGCACGATTTCAATAATATGCTGACCGGCGTTATCGGCGCGCTGTCAATCATCAAAAGACGCATCGCCCAAAACCGTTACGGCGATATCGACACCTTGATGGATGCGGCGACAACATCGGCGCAGCGCGCCGCCGCGCTGACGCACCGGCTGCTGGCGTTTTCCCGCCGCCAATCGCTCGATCCCCGCCCCGTCGATTTAAACGCGCTCGTTATGTCGATGGAAGATTTGATGACCCGCACGATCGGCGAACAAAGCGCGCTTGAGTTCCAGCTGGATTCCGAATTGCCGGCCGCCAAGGCGGATTCAAATCAGGTCGAAAGCGCTTTGCTGAATCTCGTGATCAATGCGCGGGACGCGATGACGGATGGCGGTTCGATCCGGATCATGACGGGCGTCTGGCGCTTTGATCCGGAGAGCGCCCGCGCGCATGAAGGTCTGACGCCGGGAGACTATGTCTTTCTTTCCGTCGTCGATGACGGCATCGGCATGTCGCCTGAAACGATCAGCCGCGCCTTCGATCCGTTCTTTACGACCAAGCCGCAGGGTCAGGGCACCGGCCTTGGTTTGTCGATGATTTACGGCTTCGCGCAGCAATCCGGCGGCTTGGTGCAAATCCGCAGCAAGCCAAATCAGGGCACGACCGTGACGCTGTATCTGCCGGTGGCGAATGAAGCCGTCAGCGACGCCGAGGCGGAGGAAACGCCCTTTTCCGCCGCGCGCAGCGGCGAAGCGGTGCTCGTGGTCGAAGACGATGCGTCCGTGCGGCTCCTCGTGGTCGAGGTGCTGCGCGAACTGGGCTATCACGCGCTTGAGGCGCCCGACGCCAAAATCGCCATCCCGATCCTGCAATCGGATCGGCGCATCGACCTTCTGGTGTCGGACGTTGGCCTTCCCGGCATGAACGGCCGCCAGTTGGCCGAGATCGCCAGAGAACACCGTTCGGATTTGAAAGTGCTTTTCATCACCGGATACGCGCAAAATGCGGAGGACCGGTCCGGCTTTCTTGCGCCGGGCATGGAGATGATGTCCAAACCGTTCGCGGTGGACGCGCTCTCATTTAAGATACGCTCGATGATCGAAGGGGCCCCGGCCCTCTAAGCGCGCAGGAAATATGTTGCGCTGCTGAAACGATTTGGCCGGTCAGACGTTTTCAACAGTCTCCGCAGAATGCGGTTGCATGAAAGGCGCCCAAAATGGCCGACCGGCCCTCCTGGCAAGGACATCTGCGACTGTCCTTGGTCACCTGCCCCG
>JBEVJO010000342.1:0-15834 GCA_040510175.1 Caulobacterales bacterium | reverse complement strand
ATCGATACAGCGGACACCGGCAGCTATTATATCCGTCCCCTCGGCCGCCCCGTGATCGAGTGCTTCCTCGGCGGCGTTTTCGCACAAGAACTGGAGCGAGCTGGCGAAGCGGCCGCGATATCATTCGTGATCGATGAACTGCGCGATCTGTTGGGCGCCGATTTCGCGCGCGGCCTCTCGCCGCTGGCCGTCACGCAGTGGGGACAAGAGAAGACGATCGGCGGCTCCTACAGCCACGCTTTGCCCGGGCACGCCGATGCGCGCGCCATTCTGGCCCGGCCGGTGAGCGAACGCCTCTGCTTTGCCGGAGAAGCTTGCTCCGCTCAGGACTATTCAACTGCGCACGGCGCCTGGCAGAGCGGGATCGCGGCGGCGGACTGGATCGATCGCAGCCTATAGACGCGGCGCCATCGCCGCACTTAGCCTAGCCGCTGCATCGCGGGCCACGTCCCGCCACTCATGGGAGTCTGCGTGAGCTTCTTCGAGAGTCTCCTGGCCTTGCTCGCCGTGGCCATCCTGCTGCTGCAGGTGTCGCGCCGTCTGTCCATTCCCTATCCGACCATGCTGGCCGCCGCCGGCGTTTGCCTCGCGCTCATTCCCGGCGCGCCCAACATCACGCTGGAGCCACACACCGCCCTCGCCCTTTTCATTGCGCCTATATTGGTCGACGCAGCTTTTGATTTCCCTGTGGGCGCAGTGCGGAGGCTGTGGCGGCCCTTGTTCGCATTGGCGGTGATGGCCGTCGCGCTGAGCGCCGGCGCCGTCGCCTGGATTGGCGTCACCATGGGCGGCCTGCCGCTTTATGCTGCTCTGGCGTTGGGCGCGATCGTTGCGCCGCCGGACGCAGCCGCCGCCACCGCCGTGCTCAGCAGCGTGAGCATGCCGCGCCGGTCGGTGGCGGTCTTGAAGGGCGAAAGCCTGCTCAATGACGCCTCCGCACTGTTGCTGTTCACCGCGGCGACATCCTTTCACAGCCAAGGCGGCATCGACAACGGCGCGGCGGTGAAGCTGGCGTTCGCCGCGCCCGGCGGTGTGCTCCTGGGCATTCTGCTGGCCAAAGCCTACCGCCGCTTCGCGCCCATCGTAGCCGGCACGCTGGGCGGCAATCTCATGGAATTCATCACCAGTTTCGGCGTTTGGATCATCGCCGAGCGGCTGGGCATTTCGCCGGTCCTCTGCCTAGTCGCCTTCGCCATGACGATCGCCCGCTCCGCCAGCCTACGCACGCGGCCACGCGCGCGCATTCATAGCTTTGCGGTTTGGGAGACGATTGTTTTCCTGCTCAACGTACTCGCGTTTTTGCTGATGGGCTTTCAAGCACGCACCATCGTCAGCGCAATGGAGCCTGAGCGCCTCAAAGAGGCGGTCTGGTTCGCGCTCAATGTGGTGGCGTGCTTGATCGTGGTGCGGCTGGCTTGGGTGTTGATCTACAACCGGCTCGCGCAATCCTTCCGGGTGCTGAGCGGCGATTTCAAGCCACCAAGCGTGCGCCATGGCATTCTCATCGGCTGGTGCGGCATGCGCGGTCTGGTAACGTTGGCGACGGCGTTCGCTTTGCCCGCTGATTTTCCGCAGCGCGATCTGATCGTACTCACCGCGTTCGCCGTTGTGCTCGCCACCTTGGTCGTACAAGGCCTGACGCTCGCGCCGCTGGTGCGCTTGTTAAAACTCGATGGCGAAGACGGCCTCGACAAGGAACTCGCCGAAGTCCGCGCCGAGCTCGCCCAGACCGGGCTGGCGACGCTTGAGGGCAGAACTGGTCCCGCCATCGATCATTGGCGGTATGCATTCGAAGCCGCGAGTGCAGCGGCGCTGGCGCCCGGCGACTCATCTGAACTGCAATCCAAGCGGCAGACGGGCCTCGCCGCAATCCGGCAGCAGCGGCAAAGGCTGGAAGAGTTGCGGAAAGAGCAGCGCGTCGGCGCGGACGCGTTCTTAATTCTGCAAGAGGAACTCGACTTTCACGAAGTGTCGCTCAGCACCGAAACCGAACGGCGCATCGAGGAGAGTTGATCTACTGCATCCAATGCCGGTTTTGGCGGCTTTCCAGGGCTGGCCGCAGGAACATGGTCTCTGTTCGTCCGTTATTCCGCGATGAAACAACACGGCGCCGCGCGCCGGAAAGGACACCCAAATGCCTCGCGGAGACAAATCCAAATATACCGATAAGCAGGAACGCAAAGCCGAGCATATTGAAGAGGGCTACGAAGATCGCGGCGTGCCAGCGAAGGAAGCTAAGCGACGGGCCTGGGCCACCGTGAATAAGGATGATGGCGGCGGCAAGCAATCCGGCTCCGGCCGCGGCAAATCAACCGGCAATCCCGCTGCGCGCAAAGGGGGCAAAAAAGGCGGCGCGGCATCGGCCACCCGTCCTGCTGCGGCGCGCGCTGCTTCCGCCAAGAAGGCGGCCGCGACCCGCAAACGCAATCGGGAACACGCGTCGCATTAGAAATGCGGCGTCAGGAGACGAAATGATCAAGTTCGGCTATAAATTGATGACCGAGGAGCATGCGCCCAAGGCGCTAGTCGCGAACGCGGCGCGCGCCGAAGAGGCTGGCTTCGACTTTGTATCGATCTCGGACCACTTCCATCCCTGGCTTGAAGCTCAAGGACATTCGCCATTTGCCTGGAGCGTGCTAGGCGCGATCGCGCATGCGACGTCCAAAATTCAGATTACCACCGGGCTCACCTGCCCGATCATTCGCTATCATCCGGCCATTGTCGCGCAGGCGGCGGCGACAATCGCCGCAATGAGCGACAACAGGTTCAGTCTGGCGATCGGCGCCGGCGAACGCCTGAACGAACATGTTACGGGCGAGCGCTGGCCGTCTTTGCCAGAGCGGCATGACATGCTGCGCGAGGCGATCGATATATTCCGCGCACTCTGGTCCGGCGGCGTTCAGAACTATGAAGGCGTGCATTTTATCGTGGATCATGCACGGCTCTACGACCTGCCCGAACAAGATATTCCGATCATCGTTGGAGTCAGCGGCAAGCAATCAATTCAGGTGGCCATTGATGGCGCGGACGGCATCATGGCCACCGAACCCAAGCGCGAATTGGTCGAGAAAGTCGCGCAGCACCATGGCGCCGCGGCGCCTCGCTATGGCGAGGTGGCCTTATGCTATGCCGATAGTGAAAAGGAAGCGCGGAAGGTTGCACATGAACGCTTCAAGTTTGCAGCGTTTGGATGGAGCGTGAACAGCGAGCTGCCGAATCCAGCGGGGTTCGAATCGGCTGCGAAATATGTGCGTCCCGAAGATTTAAACGACTCAATTTCCGCCGGCCCGGATGTTGAAATGCATGTCGCGTCGATCAAGAAATATATCGACGCCGGGTTCAATCACATCGTGTTGACCGGCATCGGTCCGGAGCAGGAAAAGTTCATCGAGTTCTTCCGGAAGGACCTCGGTCCGGCGCTGCGCAAATTGCATTAGGCGACTTTACGGATCAGTGTAGCCGTCCGCATCGATTTTCAGCGCTCCTTTGTTTGGGTCGGTTTGAAATACAAACCCGCCCCGTTGCGATGAACCGCGCGGCAGGTAGTCCAGTTCAACTTCGTGCTGTTCGACCGCTCGCCCGCCCACAGACAACGTCGCCACCAACCGCACGCCCGCTCCCGTGATGTCGCCAGTGTTGCGCGCGTCAAACTCCACCACGTATCCTCCGTGTGTCTTTTGAATCCGCACAACTTCGGTGATTATGGTGGGCGGCGCGTCACCGCCCCGAATGGCGCTTGAAACCGTTACGCCGATCAAAAACAAGAAAATGAGGCCTCCTAGCGCCCCCACGAACCATTCAAGCTGCGAGGGATTGGATTTAGCCTCCGGCACGTTTTTCTCCGATCAGGGATTGCGCGACGCCTGCGCCCAAAGCAGCAGGAAAGCTTAGCACAATGACGAATTCGACTCCTTCGAACAAGGACACCCCATCCAACCGGCCAAAACACCAAAGCAGTCCCGCGCTGATGAGAGCGCACAAAGCATAGCCCGCCAGCGAATACCGGACGAACACCGATAACGCATGGCGATCACCGCGCCGTTCCTGCCGCCCCGGCAAATCCGCGACGAATAGCAGGGCGTGGAGCACGCCAAGCGATCCCAACACCACAAGGATCGCCTGCCATGGGCTGATCTGGTGCGCGATCAACATCATCTCTTCGGTCGGCGCCACGTTGAGCGCCACGAACAGACCGCCAACGGCCATCAGAAAGAGCTTGGCGCCATAGGATCGCGCATCGACATCCGCGGCGTCCTCGTCGCCCAGTTGTTTATCGGCGAGCAACGCGCCGATGGCGCTTGGCAAAGTGAGAATGGCGATCGTGCCGGCGGCTTCTTCCAAAGTGATGCCGGGTTTGATGACGCCGAAGAGGACGAGCACGATAATGGTGCTAATCGCCGCAACTGCGATGGCGGCAAACGCGTCCAGCAAATGGTCGGTGACGCCAAATGCACGCTCGAACCCCGCAAAATAGGAAAGCGCCACCAGAACCGGCAGGAACGCCAACAGCATCGCAAAAATACGCGCCGGCTGCATTGCGACGCCGAGCGTCCACATTTCCATGGTCATGAACAGCGGCAGGGCAAACAGCGCCGCGCCGACAAAGGCGCGGCCCAAACCCCGGGCGTATTTTGCGTTCTCGCTCATGCGTCCCCGCTTGGCCCACGCTTCGCTGCCGCTGCGTCCAGAACAATCAATACAGCGTCGGAGCACGGACGCCACAAAAGCTTGACAGGCGTGCCATATGAGAACATAACGTGAACATGGATGAAGTGCTGAGCAAGAAACTTCGCATTCTCGCCGACGCCGCCAAGTATGACGCCTCCTGCGCCTCTGCCGGCGCGCCGAAGCGCAAAGCCGCGAAAGATGGTCTGGGCTCTTCCACCGGCGCAGGCATTTGCCACGCCTTCACGCCAGATGGCCGCTGCGTTTCGCTTCTGAAAATTCTGCTGACCAATTACTGCTTGTTCGACTGCGGTTATTGCGTCAATCGCCGCTCGTCAAACACCCCCCGCGCACGCTTCAGCGTCGACGAAGTCGTCACGCTGACGGTCGAATTCTACAAGCGCAATTATATCGAAGGCCTGTTTCTATCCTCCGGCATCATCCGCTCGCCGGATTACACGATGGAGCAAATGGTGCTGGTGGCGAAGACGCTCCGTGTTGAGCGTGGCTTCGCCGGTTACATCCATCTCAAAACCATTCCCGAAGCCAGCCCATGGCTTATCGAACAAGCAGGCCGATGGGCCGATCGCCTGTCCATCAATATGGAATTACCGACGACGCAGTCGCTGCAGCGTCTGGCGCCGGAAAAGAACGGCGCCAGCATTCAGCGCGCCATGGGACAAATGTCGGAACGCATCGTCGAGGCGCGTGAAGACAAGCGCCGCTTCGCACCGGCAGGCCAGAGCACACAGATGATTATCGGCGCGGACGAAGCGACCGACTCCGATGTGCTGCAGAAAAGCGCGACGCTTTACGGCGATTACAAACTCAGCCGGGTTTATTATTCCGCCTATAGCCCCATTCCCGAGGCAAGCGCGTCATTGTCGCCTAAAGCGCCACCCTTGCAGCGCGAGAACCGCTTGTATCAGGCCGACTGGCTGCTGCGGTTCTACGGCTTTACGCCGTTGGAAATCTCAGAA
The DNA here is from genome assembly GCA_040510175.1 of Caulobacterales bacterium. GTDB lineage: Bacteria > Pseudomonadota > Alphaproteobacteria > Caulobacterales > Aquidulcibacteraceae > JBEVJO01. The sequence continues at coordinate 10,189 of JBEVJO010000342.1, read as the reverse complement.
GGCGGCGAAAACGGCATGCTTGATCTGGAGATCGATCCAAAGCTCGCCTGGGCGCTGAAAAATCGCGATCGTTTTCCCGTCGACGTGAACACTGCGGACCGCGAACTTTTGCTGCGCGTTCCGGGGCTGGGCGCGCGCGCAGTAGACAAGATCATTCTGGCGCGCCGGCACACCTCGTTGCGTCTGGCGGACATCGCCCGTTTGTCGCCAGGCATCAAGCGCAGCCGGCCATTTCTCATCACCACGGATCACCGGCCCACGCATTTGCTGGATCGAGAAAACTTGCGCCAGCGGGTCGCGCCGCGCGCTGAGCAATTGAACCTTCTGTAATGCGATGCATCGCGCTGAAACCCGGCGCCGATCTCGCTGGTTTTCGCGCCGCCGCCCGTATGTTGCTGCAAGCGCAATGCGTTCCCGGCGATATCGCTTGGACGACGACGGCGGCGCCGGATTTGTTCGATACCGCCGCGGCGCTAGGCGGCGCACCGGTTCTGTTGCCGCGTGCGGTTGCGGAATTGATCGACAGCATCATTCTGCACAGCGATGCAGAGAAATACGCCCTGCTCTATGCGTTGCTGTGGCGCATCAATCATGGCGAGCGCCATGTTCTCGAGGTCAAAAGCGATCCGCTCGTGCACCGGTTGGAGCGCATGGCGAAAAAGGTGCGGACCGACATTTACAAGATGCATGCCTTCCTGCGTTTCCGCCGCGCCGGAAATGAAACGCCGGAGCGTTTCGCCGCCTGGTGGGAGCCGGAGCACTTTATCCTGGAAGCTGCCGCGCCATTTTTCGTGGACCGCTTTCCCAGCTTTCGCTGGACGATTTTCACGCCCATCGGCTCGCTTCTCTGGAATCGGGAGACTCTGACGCTCGGTCCGCCGGGCCGCCGCCAGGACGCGCCAGAGCACGATGAATTTGAATCGGGCTGGAAGGATTATTTCGAAAGCACTTTCAATCCCGCCCGCGTGAATGAACGGGCGATGCTGGCGCAGATGCCCAAAAAATACTGGCGCAACATGCCCGAAACCCGATCCATTCCGGGAATGATCCAAATCGCCGCCTCGCGCGTTGACGCCATGATTGAAAAGGAGGCGGCGATGCCAGTGAAACGGAACCCGCAAAAAGCGGTGGATCAGATGTTCGATCAGGATCCGGACTCTTTGGAGGACCTGAACCGCATCATTACGGCGTCCGATCCGATGGTGTCCGGCGGGACGAAAGCCGTTCTGGGCGAAGGCCTTATCCATCCGGATATCGCTTTCGTCGGCGAGCAGCCGGGCGATCAGGAAGATTTGGCGGGCCGCCCCTTTGTCGGTCCGGCGGGACAATTGCTCAATCGCGCCATGGAAGCGGCCGGGTTCGAGCGATCGCAGGTTTACGTCACCAATGCTGTGAAGCATTTCAAATTTGAGCAGCGCGGCAAACGCCGTTTGCACAAAACGCCAACGACAAGTGAAGTGAAGCACTATCGCTGGTGGCTGGAAAAGGAGCTGGAACTCGTGCAGCCCAAACTGGTGGTGGCGCTCGGCGCGACCGCAACGCTGGCTTTGGCGGGCAAGGCGCTGCCGATCAACGCCAATCGTGGCGCTGCAACCTTTGGCGATCAGGCGGGCTATATCACCGTCCACCCATCCTACATGCTGCGGCTGCAGGAAGATGATTCGCGCCAGGACGCCTTTGACGCGTTCGTCGCCGACCTCAAAAAAGCCCGCAATTTGGCGGAAGCCGCCTGAACCTCTAGTCGGACATGCCCGGCAGCGTATCGAACACCATGACGGGGAAGTGTCCGACGCAAGCTTCGCCATTGACCGTTAGTTTGACGGCCTGCTCGCGGTGGCCCGAACCGATCACCGCACCCGCAGCGTTGCGAACAATTTCCGGATGCGAAAGATCGTACACGTCATATTCCGGGATCAAGTTGCCGCGCTGCGCGCCGAGGCCGCGGCCATCATTGTAGCCCTTGTCGTAACCCGTGCCCGCATAGGCCCAGGCGCGGATGGCGGGTTCGCCGATGACGTCCAGACGCGAGCCGTCGGATAACTCTACGTCATAGCGCAACGCCTTTACGGCCCGCGTGCCGGGGAAAAATTCCAGCGTCGTCGGGTTCAGCGCCTTGACCTTCAAAGGCGCGCCGCCCTTGCCCGGCCGGGGCAACAATTGACCATCGAGATGCATGATGCGGCCCTGACGGTCTTCGATACGCTGCATCTGCAGAGAATAGTTCGCCGTGCTGAGCGCGGCCCAAAGCCACAGACGCGGTTGGTTGGGCGGCAACTCACCGGCCGCCGCGCCATGATCGCTGCGGATGGGTTCAAAGCCGCCGACGCCTGGCCGTACGCCCCAGCTATGGTCGCGCACGCTCCACATGCTTTCGACCGGGTGTTTGACGCCATCGGCCAACAGCCATCCCGTCACAGACGCGGTTTGGTCATAACGCGTGTTCTGCTGCGTCAACATGCCGTGCGAGATTGCGCTCTGCATTTCTTCAAGGTGTACGTCATAGTCGCTGCGCCAATCTAGATTGCAGCCAATGCCGTGCTCGTTTTCTTCAACGCGCAGACGGATGTGTTTGTAAGGCGCTATGATCTCGATCGAGAGCGGTCCGACTTTGGTCGAAATTTCCGGACGCAACACGCGCGATAAACGGATATTGTATTGCTTGTTGTCGTTCATGACCGCCAAGAAGCCGTCCAGGACGTTCATGTTCTTGTAAAGGCCCATGCCCAGATTGAAGCCGAGTCCGCGCTTTGGATCGAAGCCCGTGAACCAATGGCGATCGTAGAAACGATGATCACTGATATTGGTCTGCGCCATCGTTTGCGGCGTTTGGTGAAATAGCATTTCGTCAGCATCTAGCAGCATAGTTTGTCGCCTCCTTCTTGATTAAATCAGGGATTCGCGATGGCGCGTTCGAAAGCATCCAGCTCAAAGCGCCCGAGGAATGTCATGCCGGAGGCGCCAAGGCGCATATCTGCTTCCGGATCATGAAACTTCTTCAACGCGCCGCCGCAGCCGGCGGCGTTGCGTGCGCTTCCCCAGACGGAATAGAATTTTTCTTCTTCCGCATTGGGCGCGACGCCGCCGTGCGCTTCATAAGCCATCAAAAAGCTTTGCCAATCCAGCACGGTTTCGATGAAGGGCCGCGCATAGACGAGATCGGCCGCCGCATCCCCGATATGCGCGAACTCCCAGTCGAGCAAACCGGTGACTTCGCCATCCTTGTTCAGCATGTTGTGAAAGCCGACATCGCCATGGACCAGCGACGGTCCGCGTCCGCTTGCCGGCACATTGGCGCGCAGCCAAGCGAAAGCGCCTTCCATCAATGGGCGCGGTTGGATTTGCCAGCGCTTCCATCCGGAATACCAGACCTCAATTTCCTTGGCCATGTGCTCTTGCGCCGACGAACCGGCGGCCTCCGGCGGCACAATGGAGTGCAGACGCGCCAAGGCCGCCGCCAGACTGTTGGTTAGCCGCTCCTTCGCCTTTGGATCAGCAGCGATGCTTTCGTAATTGTTGCTGCCCTCGACGAATCCCATCACCATAAACGGAGCGCCAAGAATTGACGCGTCCGGCTCAAGCCAAAGCGGTTCCGGCATCGGCACGCCGCCCGCGTCCCAGACAAATCGCAAAAGTGGAAACTCATCCACAACCGTGCGATCGGCGGGGCTCAATTCGAAGTCTTTGCGAATGATGAAGCAATCACTCTTTCCCCTTTCCTCCGTTGTCACCTTGATCGTCTGTTTGGACATGCCGCCGGGCAAATTGTTCAGCGCAACTACGGAGCTATCAGGACGGTCCGGAAATTTCCGGCGCAAATATTCGGTCAACCGATCCGTCGTCAGCAATGGCTTTTTGATTTGCTTTTTAGGTTCGTCGTCCGATTTTCGTCCGCCGCGATACATGTCCGCGACGCCACGCGCGACATCCGGATCAACGCGGACCAACGCCGCCTTTTGTGATCGCGCGAGGGTCTCCAGAAATCGCTTTGCTTCCTCGGAACCGTCAGCCACGAGCGGCGCCATCGCGTCCGCCAGGACTTTGCCGCTCAGCGCTGCGCCTGAGTCACGTCCCGAAGCGCGCCAGGCATTCTCCAAAGCGGCATCGGGCGGTTGCGGCCAGTTCAAACTGAGCGGCCGGCCATTCGCAGCCAGTAGGTTTTCGAGCAACCGCAAAGCGATGTGGCCAGACGTAATTGCGTGTTGCGACGTCAAATCGGGAACAATCACGTCCGACATCGCCTGCTGAATTGCTTGCAGGCAGCGAAGCAGCAGCACCATGTCTGGATTGTCAGGCGCTGGGGTCGCTTCGCGCTCGTTCTCGCTTCTGAGTGCCAACCATTCCTCCCGGCCCGACGAAGCGACGTGCGTGTCAGGCTATTTGCGATTTTAACGTCGCTTTTTCCTTGATCCCCGTATCGCATTATACTCTGCTTGCATACCGTTTGCATGCTAGATACCTTTCATCTCGGCATTCGCGTCACGTCTTTTTTGATGAAAGCGAACGACATGAACGAGCATCGCAAAATTCCCAGAGTGCACCTGGACCGCCGGCTTGATGAAACGGTTCGAATAGGTCCGAGTTATCAGGAAATCGTCCGCAAAGATCTCGTTCAGCCACCTGCCGATTTGTTGGAGCATCACCTCTATCCGGAAGAATGCAGGCCCATCGACCGCGAACGTTTCTTCAGTCCGCAATTCCAGCGGCTGGAGGTCGAAAAGATGTGGAGCCGCGTTTGGCAGTTCGCCTGCCGCGAAGATGAATTGCCGGCAGCCGGCGACACCGTGGTGTACGAACTCGGCGACATGTCGATCCTCTTGATACGCGGCCGCGACAACGTCATCCGCGCATTTCACAATACCTGCCTGCATCGCGGCACCAAATTATGCCATGCAGACACTCGGCTCGCTGAGGTGCGCTGTCCATTTCACGGGTTCACCTGGAGTCTGGAAGGTGACCTGACCGATGTGCCCAGCCGCTGGGATTTCCCGTTCATCGACGATAAAAAATTCCGGCTGCACGAAGTGCGCGTTGAGCTTTGGGGCGGCATTGTCTTTATCAATCTGGACCGGAACGCGCCGCCGCTGAAGGACTATCTTGAAGTTCTGCCGGAGCACTTCATCGGGTGTTCGGACTATTCGCAGAAATACGTCAAAGCCCATTACCGGAAGCGCCTCGAATGCAATTGGAAAGCGGCGATCGAGGCCTTTATCGAAAACTACCATTCCTTGGAGACGCACCCGCAAACGGTGTGCTTCAACGCCGATGACAACACTCAGTACGACGTCTTTCCCGGCGCGCGCCACGTCAGCCGGTTTTTGATCCCGAACGGCGCACAAAGCCCGCACATCGAAAAGACGCTGAGCGAGCAAGAAATCTTCGCGTCGCTGTTTGAATTTATGGCTCCTGGGAGTCAGCCGCCGCCGCTCCCCGAGGGCATGAGCGCGCGCCACTATCTAGCCGAACTATCACGCGGCGCGGCCCATCAGGCCACGCAACGGGATTATTCGACGTGCTCGGATATCGAAGCGCTGGATCCGATGCAGTATCTTCTGTTCCCGAACATTATCATCTTCCGCGGCTTGGGCATTCCGCTGATTTACCGCTTCAAGCCGGTCGGCAATGATCCCGACGCCTGCACCTTTGAGATGTATGTGATGGAAGATTTGCCCGCGAACGGCGCCCGGCCCGAGCCGCCGGAAGTCGAGGATTTCGGGGACCAATCATTTCGGCAAGCGGCGCATGCGCTGCCTGCATGGCTGCGCGAGGTCTATGATCAGGATACGCAAAACCTGGCCATGCAACAGCTCGGCTTAAAAGCGGGCGGGCCGAAAGACGTCTGGTATAGCCGCCAGCACGAATCCAGAAACCGCCACTTCCACGATACGCTGGACGATTATCTTTCCCGGTAGACGCCTTGGTCTAAGATCCCTTGCCGCCGCGAAAGCGCGCGCGCAGGGCTTCGAGAAGACTGGAAAACTCAGCGCCGCTCACCAGCGAACTTGCCGCCAGGCGTTCGACGTTCCGGGCGGAGTGGCGGTCCAGGTCGCGCGTCAGTTCAATGGCGCACTTGCCGGCGGCGAAGGCTTCCTTGGGCTGGGCGGCCAGCTTTGTACAGAAGGCGGCTACAGCTTCGTCCAGGTCCGCGTGCGCGACGACGCGATGGATCATGCCGATATTTAAGGCTTCATGCGCAGTGATGCGTTCTTGCGCCAAGACAAGCCAGCGCGCCCAATGCGGACCGACCAATCGCGTCAGCCGGCTAATCCCGCCCGAGCCCGGCAAGCCGCCAAACGCGATCTCCGGCAATTCGTAGGCGGCGTTGTCCGAGGCGATCCGAAAGTCAGCACAGAGGGAAAGCTCCAACGCACCGCCCAAGCAAGGGCCCTGGTGCACAACGACCACCGGCTTTTCGATCGCCTCCCAGGCGTCGCCGAGCAAATGCAGGGAGCCGGCGCCTTTTGCGTATTGACGCCGGAATTCGGATGGACTCCCCTTATATTCAGGGAACAATGCCCCATGGATATCGGCGCCCGCAGAAAAATACGCGCCTTCCGCTTTTACCAACAATACGCGGAGGTCGTCCGAGGTTTCGAACTGGGCCGTCGCGCGCCGCAGTTCCTCGACCATAGAACCGGTCAGCGCGTTGCGCTTGGTGGGGCGGGTCAGGGTGACGCTAATGACCGGCCCGTTGGTTTGAACGAGAACGTCGCTGCTCTGATCCATCTTCTAGCCGAGCATCTCGCGCGATCCCTCGACCCCGAAGATGATCACCGATACGCCGGTCTTGCCGAACGTAACGCGATCATGTTCGCCTTCCGGCGACGCGAACGCCGCCTCCGCCGCCGCTTTGTCGTCGAACCAGAGAAACGCCAGACCATCATGGCTCGGTTCGCCGTCAAGCGCACCGCTGACGGGATTGAATGCGTGCGCAGGGGGATGGACGGTGTAGCGCCGCAGTCCGGGCAGCTTCTTGGCGATTTCGGCATGCTCTTCGAGCCACCAGGTGCGAAATTTTTCCCGGCTCCAATGATCCGGACGTTTCAAGACGCCGACGATTGCATACATGGCTCGTACCTCCCGATATCGTTCCAGGCCGTTCCGCCTCGTTACGAAAAATGCGGCAGCAATTCACCGCTGAGAAAGTCCACGGCCGAGAGCAGCGTCTGCCGTTCTCGCCCGTTCAATGCATAAATGAAATGCGTAACGCCGGCGTCCGCAAAGCTTTTGGCCACCTCGACCACCCGCTTTTTATCCAGGCCATTGATGGTCGAGCGCAATTCCGTTTCCGTGACCTCAGCGCCATCGAGCGCGATGTTGAAGCGCATGCAGATTTCGATTGCGGCGGGATCGCGTCCCTGAGCGGCGCACAGCGCATGAAGCTCACCGATCTGCGCGCGCACCTCATCGGGCGATACCGCTGTCGGATGCCAGCCATCACCCAGCGATACAACTCTCCGGCGCGCCGGCGCGCTCATCCCGCCGACCCAGATCGGAATGCTGCGATTATTGTAGGGTTTTGGTGAAGTGAAAACGCCGGAGAAGCTCCAGAGCCGCCCTTGATGCGAGGCTTCGCGCTGAGACCATAGGGCGCGTAACACCTGAATGCTTTCGTCCGTAACCGCGCCCCGGGCTTCCCATGACGCGCCCAGAACGTCGAACTCTTCCTTCACATTGCCGACGCCCACGCCGAGGATCACCCGCCCTTGCGAAATCTGATCCAAAGTGGCGATGTATTTCGCAAGATCGAACGGGTTGTGAAACGGCATGACGATCACCGACGTGCCGAGCGCGATCTTCGTCGTGCGCGCCGCAATGGCGGACAAAATCGCCAACGGATGAAAATAAGGCCGCTCGCCGATGCGCGCACGCACATAGGCCAGATTGATCAGATGTTCCGAGGTCCAGACGGAGGCGAAGCCGCGCTCATCAGCGCGCACCGCCAGATCGATCAGCGCGCTCACATCCTCGACGCCCCAGTTGTTCGGCGTTGAGATCCCAATCTTCATCCGGCCCTCCAAATGGCGCGCTTAAGCGTCAAGCCCCAGCGCCGCGCGCAGATGTCCGATGCGCACCGGATAATATTGCGCCAACATCGCATTGACGCCAGCAGCGTTTGGATGGTCTTCTTCGAAACCGGAGGTCCAGTCCAGCCGGCAGCGGTCCGGCCCTTCGGGCGTCAGACGCATCGTCCCTCGAACGCCGATCGTAACGGGGCGGGACCTATCCAATACCGAATACGCCACCGCGAAATTATCGGCGTCGCGGCTGTCCAAGCGCTCTGACGCCCACCAATCCGCAAAATGCACTTTGCGAGTCGCGCCCTCGCCCACGCCGTCCGCTTCGCACTTCACGACGAGCGGATGCCAGCGCATCAAATTGGCGAAGTCGCCGATTAGGGCCCAGACGCTTTCAATCGGGGCTCCTAAAACCGCTGACGTTGAAACCGGCATTTTTCCTCTCCAACCTCGTGCGATGCGGCGCCCGCTGCTCTAGGTCGACGCTTTCGGCTTAGCGCGCTTTGGCGCCGCAGTTTTCTTATCTTGAAGATAAAGATCCAGTTCCGCCAGAAACTGTTGGATCCGGCGCTCCTGTTCGCTCAAGACGATCTTGCCCTTGAGGCCTTTGCTTTTCATCCCGCGGTGCAGCGTCACCATATTGTCTAGGTCCTGGACGAGCAACTCGCTGCTGTTTGGACTTTTCTCATCGTTATATTCCCGCTCGGGACGCACAGCGCCTGTGATATCCGCGGAATCGTCGACGCCCATGTAGGAGGGCGGGCGCTTTCCTTCCGCCAACCGCCGGGACAGAACGATGTTATCCCAATAGCCCAGTTCGGGGTCGGTCGCGTGCGGCCGGAACCGCATAACCAGAACGCCTTCAGGATGCATGTTCAAAGTCACATTCGGGAATAATGACGGGTTCCAATCGTCTGTCAGCTGATTATCTGTAAAGCCTTCGTAATCGATTCCATAAGGTTTGTTTTCACGCTTGGCCTGCTGGATGGCGCGCCGGACATGACGCGCGTCGCCTTTGAAGCCGGCGACTTTCAGGCCGACTTCCTGCATCATGAAAGCGAGGCCGGCATTGAGGAAGCGCGTGTCCGGCCAGCGCTGGCTGACCGAAGCAAGGGCAAAGAGATTGCGGCTGTGTCCGTTTGGATAAAAATCGTATTGGTAGAAATGATCGTCGAGAATGGGCTTGGTCTGCGGATGCGTGGCGTGCGCGTGATAGGCCTCGTTGAAGACGCAATACATGGTCTTCCAGTTCGCCGGGATCGTCACCTGCAGATCCTTCACGACGAACATCTCGTCCATGCGATAGGATTCCAGCATGGGCATCAGCTCGCCGAAATATTCTTCGAAGGGCATGGGGTCTTCTGCCATGTTCACGAAGATCATGCCGTTCCACTCTTTGACGTGAACCGGTGTGAGATCCAAGTTTTCCGTGAGCGCCTGCTCTGAAAAACTCTCGCGGTCGGTGACGCGGACGTTCTTGCCCTTCAGGTTGTAGCGCCAGGAATGAATAATGCAGGTGAAGCAGTCGAAGCCTTTGCCGAAATTGCCCTGGACCAATTCGTTTCCGCGGTGCTTGCAGGCATTATAGAACGCATGCACTTCGCCCGGCGCCGAACGCACGACGATGATCGATTGCGGTCCAATGTCGAAGCGGAACCAATCGCCCTTTTCCCGAATGTCGCTTGAGAATCCCGCTAGCAGCCAGACCCGCGACCACAGGCGCGCCTCCTCAAGCGTCTTGTCCGCATGCCCAATATACCGGTCCGTCGAAACGACACGGTAGTCTTCGATATTCGGATAGAGCTCATCCAATCTTTTGGCCGGCTTTTGCTCGTAGTCCGCCGTACGCGCGCCCGGCTCCAGCACGAAACTCTCTGGATCGCTCATGGCATTCTTGATCGGCCGATCGTTGAAGCGGATTTCTGCGTATCGTGCGCTCGTCGCCATGCGGCACTCTCCTATAGCTTAAGGCTCGTTTAAAATTGCACGCGCTTAGTGAAGCCGCCATCGATCACAAGGTTGGTTCCGGTGATGTACGAGGCGGCCGGGCTGGCGAGAAACGCAATCGCCTTGGCGACTTCTTCGGCTGAGCCCATGCGGCCCATCGGAATTTGCGCGACGATGCCGGCATAAATATCCGGCGCCAGCGCCTTGGCCCCTTCCCAATTGCCGCC
>JBEVJO010000341.1:0-2818 GCA_040510175.1 Caulobacterales bacterium | reverse complement strand
GGGCTGACTCACGAAATCAACCATGGCGGTTCACTGACAATCGCCAAGGCCGCGCGCGAGGCCGGCGTATCGCGGTTCGTCTATACCTCATCCTGTTCCGTCTACGGTGTCGGCTCGGGCGGCGATTTCGTCGATGAGAACAGCCCGGTCAATCCGCAGACGGCCTATGCCGAATGCAAAGCGCTGGTCGAGCGCGACGTTAGCGCCATGGCGAGCGATGCTTTCTCGCCCTGCTTTCTTCGCAATGCGACGGCGTTTGGCGCGTCGCCGCGTCAGCGCTTCGACATCGTGCTGAACGATTTAAGCGGCTTGGCGTGGACGACGAAGGAAATCAAACTGCAAAGCGACGGCACGCCTTGGCGTCCCCTGGTGCACGTGCTCGACATTTGCCAGGCGATTTACCTGTCATTGCTGGCGCCGGTCGATCGCATCAGAAATCAAATTTTCAATGTCGGCTCAACCGAACAAAATTACCGCGTGATCGATATCGCCCAGATCGTGGCCTCGGAATTTCCCGGCTGCCAACTGTCCGTTGGCGCGGCAGGCGCGGACAATCGGTCGTATCGCGTCAACTTCGACCGTATTCAGAAACTTCTGCCCGACTATCAGTGTCAATGGGACGCCCAGAAAGGCGCGCGGCAAATGCGCTTGTTGTTTGAGCGCATCCAAATGACTGCGGAAGATTTCCGCGCACCGGCGTTCACCCGCCTCAATATGTTGCTGAAGCTGAAGGCGGCCGGCCTCCTTGACGACAAGCTGTTCTGGGTTGGCGCACCGGATCGAATCGCATGACTGCGGCCGATGCCGATCTGGCGGGGCGCATGAATGCGCTGATGCGGCGCCTCTATCCCATCTGCCGCAGTATTACCGGACCTGGCGTCCGCGAGACGTTGCGAATCCTGCAGGAGCGCATCCCGCTTGAGATGGTCGAAACGCCAACGGGCGCAGAGGTGTTCGACTGGACGGTGCCGAATGAATGGAGCATTCGCGACGCCTATGTCGCCGATCCCCTTGGGCGGCGCGTCATCGATTTCAAAGCGCACAATTTGCACGTGCTGAACTATTCGGCGCCGGTCAATGCGCGCATGTCGCTCGCTGATCTCCGTCCGCACCTCTACACACTGCCGGACCAACCCGATCGCATACCCTACCGCACCTCATACTACGCGGAGAAATGGGGTTTCTGCCTTCGCCACCGTGATCTGGAAGCAATGCCCGAGGGCGAGTATCATGTCGTTATCGATTCCACGCTGGAGCCGGGCTCGCTGACCTATGGTGAATTGCTCGTAAAGGGCGATGTCGAGGACGAAATCCTGATTTCGACGCATATTTGTCACCCCTCTTTGGCGAACGACAATTTATCCGGCATTGCGGTTGCAGCCTTTCTGGCGGAACAATTGGCCAAAATGAAATCGCGCTATTCGTACAGATTTCTATTTGTACCCGGCACGATCGGATCGATCACTTGGCTGGCGCGCAATGAAGCAGCTGCATCTCGGATTAAGCACGGCCTTGTTCTTACGGGACTCGGGGATTCCGGCGGCTTGGTGTACAAACAATCGCGCAGAGGCGATGCGCTGGTCGACCGCGCCGCGGCCCACATCTTGGGTCACTGGTCCCGCCCCGGCCGCGTCATTCCATTCCACCCTTACGGGTATGACGAACGCCAATATTGCTCCCCAGGGTTCAATTTGGCTGTCGGCCGCTTGAGCCGTACACCCCATGGTGAGTTTCCTGAGTACCATACGAGCGGCGATGACTTGGATTTCATCAATGAGGCCCAGCTCGTTGATGCGCTCCTCGCAATTGAATCGATTTTGAACGTTTTGGAGCAGGACTTATATTATAAAAATCTCAGTCCGAAGGGGGAACCGCGTTTGGGGAAAAGAGGTCTCTATCGGGCGGTTGCCGGGCAGACCGAAGCGCAGTGGAGCGAACTCGCGCTGCTTTGGGTGCTAAGCGGGTCGGACGGCACGGCGTCTCTGCTCGACATAGCCGAAAAAGCGGGGCGTCCGTTCATGGAGATCCAGGCTGCGGCGCGGGCGCTTCAAGACGCAGGGCTTTTGGCGGCGCTCGACGGCGCAGCCGGTGCAAATGCACGAGACGCGGGGCGCGCACCATGAAAGTTGTCATATTCGCCGGCGGATATGGAACGCGGTTGAGCGAGGAAACCTCGATCCGACCAAAGCCGATGGTTGATATCGGGCCCAAACCTATTCTGTGGCACATCATGAAGATGTATTCCCACTATGGGCACAATGATTTTGTGATCTTGGGCGGATATCGCGTTGACTATATCCGCCGCTACTTTCTCGAATACGCAAAACTCGAAAGCGATTACACGATCAATCTTCGCAGCGGCGAATTGAAATTGCTGCGCGAGCCAAAAGAAGATTGGAACGTCACGGTTTTGGACACCGGGCTCGAAACCATGACCGGCGGCCGCTTACAGCGCGCGCGCAAGTTCATTGGCGACGAGCGCTTCTTATTGACCTATGGCGACGGCGTCTCCGACGTCGACATCAACGATCTGATCAGATTTCACGTCGCCAGCGGCGCGGCGGCCACGGTCACTGCTGTTGCGCCTCCAGGGCGCTTCGGTGTTCTGGGGCTCACGGCAGGCAGCGACCTCGTGCAGTCGTTCCGCGAGAAGGATCAAGCGGATGTGGGCCTTATCAACGCCGGCTTTTTTGTTTGCGAGCCGCGCGTGTTCGACGTGATCGATGGCGATTCCACCGTGTTCGAGCAGGAGCCGATGGATCGTCTCGTTCAGATGAATGAGCTCGCGGCGTATCGGCACATGGGCTTCTGGCAGTCG
>JBEVJO010000340.1:0-38171 GCA_040510175.1 Caulobacterales bacterium | reverse complement strand
CTTGTTGGAGTGAAACATGATGAAGCCGGAGATGACAAAGAAGATGTCGACCCCGGCATCGCCGAAATCCGTCCAAAAATCTACGTCAAACGCAGAATTCAAAATCGGATGGGTGTGATACCACACTACCCCCAAGGCGGCGACGGCGCGCAAAACATGAAGGTTGGAAATCATGCCGGCGCCTCCCCCTTGGCGCGCCCAAGCGCCTCGGCCACCCATGTCGACCGCCGCATGCTCCATTGGCCGTATGATCGGCCAAGCCTAGCAGCTCTTATTCTTCAATCCGGCAGCCGGAATATACAACGGGACTTGGCATGTGTTCTTGCACGCCGGAAAGCGTTTCGCCGGACGCCAAATAAAATGGTCCCTTAAGGTCGCTCGTCAGGAAGCCCACATTTCCGTTGCTCCAATAGACGATAAATGGATGAGGATTAGCAGGATCAATGACCGGGGCGAGCATCGTCACCATGATCGGTCCAGTTAGCTTGATCTCCTCGAGCCCCGGAGATGGGGCCCGGATGATGCCGCTTTCCGGCGTTTCACATTGCGTGGTCGTTATCTCCGTTGAGGCGCCGGACGAGGGCGCACATGAAGCGGACAGCAATCCCAAGCCGAACGTCGCCAGAACGATAAAACCTCTCATGCCCGCCACTCCAAGCCCACTCGATCTTGTCGAGGTTTACTAAACTTCGTTTTTATAGATGCCGAAGAAACCAGCCACAAGGCGCCAGCGGCGCACGCGCATGGCCCCCAACGAATTGACTAGATTTTCACTGCAGACGCTTCGCAAGGCTTTCTCAATCAACAGGCAACGGACAATTTAGCGGCCTCATATTTCTCTTAAAAGGCGAGCGCATCGCGGGGCGGAGCTGACATTCGGAGAGCGGCGTGAAGCGGCGCGTCCATTGATTGACGCTAAACTGGCCGTTGTGCTGGAATTTTTGCTGTGGATCGCAGTTCGCTTTGGGTGCGGCGCCGTACGCTATGCTATGGCGCACCCAACAATTTCGTCGTGGGGTTAGTCGTTTGCAGAGTTCAGCACTTCCGAAGCTGCTCGACGTAGAGTTTTCGTTGTCCATCTATAATCGGACGGGGAAGTTCTTTATCGGCAAAGACATCCTGGACACCTGCCACGATCTGATCGGCGACGTCTATTACGCCGGGCTTCGACGAAAAGCGCCGCCGTCCGACCTGATAGGCAAGATTGCGGGACGCCTACAGCATTTGCAGATCATAAATACGGCGCTTGGCGGACCATTGAGTCTATTGCCCAAGCAGAGAGCGAAGCGGCCGATCCTGCATATTGATCCGATTACGGTCTTGGCCGCGCGCCTGACGTCAATGGACGCCGTGATCTGTCACGACATGGGTCCACTGTCCCATCCATATTTATTCGATTCCAAAACTGGCGCGATTTATGCCGAGGCCTATAAAAAAATAGCGCAGGCGGGCCCACACCTTATTTTTGTAAGCAAAGCCACCGAACGCGCTTTCGAAAGTTTTTTTCCCAACGCCCCAGTATCAAGCAAGCGCGTCATATATCCGGCAATTCGGCAAGTCGAGAGCAACCGGACACAGGCCGCAGTGAGCCAAATTGATGGACCGTTCTTATTGACGGTCGGCGCGATCGGTATTCGCAAAAATCAGTTGACCGTCATAAAAGCTTTTCAAAATTCCGGGCTTGCGGAGCGCGGCGTGAAATATGTTCTCTGCGGAGCGAAAGAGCCCGGTTACCAAGCGGTCGAAGCTGCGGCGCATGAAGTCCCGGGCGTTGTTCTTTTAAGCTACGTGTCGGACTCAGAACTGAACTGGCTCTATGCCCACGCCAAGGGATTCATTCTAGCCAGCCTTTTGGAAGGTTTTGGGATGCCGGTGGCTGAAGCCATCTCGTTCGGCCAGGTTCCGCTTGTCTCATCAAATTCGGTATTGGAGGAAGTCGCCGGGGATGCCGCCATCGCGGTCGACCCTTCGAACGAGTCGATGATCCGGGATGCTTTGCTCCGCCTTTCCGAAATGAGTGAACCAGAACTGGATGTGCGTCGCATCCAGCTGAACCAATCTATTGCCCGCTTTGACGGCGACAAGATTGCACAAGAGTGGCGCGGCGCAATTACAGAAATACTCGGTTAGCGAGCGACAACCGGCGCCTATTGGGTCGATCCATCCCAACTCTCGATCGTCGACTGAACGGCTTCCGCCGCCGGTTTGTCCGAACTCAACACCCACTCTCCGCGCTGATTCTTTATCAAGCGTATGAGGCCCATTTTACCTTCGAAATTGGTCCAATAAGGCTCGTCCAAGAGTTCGTAAACAAACGCCGCCTCGACGCCGTAGCGCCGCATCTTGCGCATTTCTTTCATCATCGCCGCAAGACCGTTTGCCTGCTCCGTCTCGCTGTTTGTGCTACCAAACGGATGATTGAACTCCGTGATCCAAATCGGTTTCTTGAACTTCGCCAGCTTTTCATAGGCCCATTCGTCTCCCCCTAGGCGGTAGACGTGCCAAACGGAAATATCCCATTTCACGCCGTCCGCTTCGAGGCGTTCGAACATACCGGTATGGCCCCAGCCCGCGGCGCCTATGGCGCGCAACGCTTTCGGATCTCCGGCTGCAATCCCGTCGGATAATCCATGCAGTGCGGCGCTGACCTTCTTCCAGCGCGGGCCGTAATATTCGCCGGGACCCACGCCACCCGCCGGTCCCCATTCGCAGGGATATTGAGTGCCGTCATCCCGCATCTCGCAAGGGAGAATGATGGCGTGGACCTCCAGCTCATTATGGAGTTCCCAAACCTTGATTTTACCCCGATAGCGTTTCGCAGTTTCCTTCGCCGCGCCGTAGGTCTTCTGATAGATTTGCTCCGGCGTGTCCTTCTCCAAGTCGAACTCACCGGTCACGACAGGCAGCAACGTGATGCCGTGCTTTTTCGCCGCCGCCAGCATCGCGTCCATCATGTCCAGGCGCGCGCCAACGCGGTAATAAGTGAGACCAAGGCGCGCCAAAGCCGCCATTTGCTCATCAAGCGTCACCGAGCCGTAGGCAGTCGTGGGGTGGCCGTTCGCGCCCCAGATGAGATCGCCGTTCGGATTCACCGGCATTGCATAGGGCTTCGTTGCGTTTTCTTTGGCGTAGGCAATGAAGCCGGCGCCGCAAATAGCGAGCAACGCAGCGACAATGCACACGCCCGCGAAACGCACCACGCCGCTGCGAGACAACTTGAACATTTTCAGCCTCCTTCTAGCGTTGTCGATGGCGGCCGCCGATTTCGTCAGGCCACGATTATGTCGGGGCGGATGACTTAAGCTCAGTCTGCGCAGCAGCGTATCCGATTGAAGAGATCAGTTCACGATAAACTTGCTCGGTATCGTCCGCGACCCGGCCGACAGAAAAATGTTCGGCACCAGTGCGAGCGGCTCGCTTTGCCTGGGCTAGGCTTTCAGGCGACCTGAGCACATCCAGCATCGTCGTCGCCAATGCGTCCGGATTTCCGGGCGGAATCAGGCGGCCAGCTTTGCCGTGGTCCACGGCCTCCGGCATGCCATCGACATCACTGACAACGATTGCGCATCCCGCCCAACGCGCCTCCAGCACAACCAGAGCGAACGGATCCGCGAGGGACGGCAACGCAAAAACGTCGAACGACGCCAAGTAGGGTCTGGGATCCATGACAAAGCCGAGGAAATGAATATTCGCCGCTGCTGCGCTGGCCTTCGCCTGATTTTCGTAAGCTTCTCCGTAAGGCCCCACGCCGGCGATATAAAGATGCACATCAGGCCGGGCTTGAAAGACCTGCTCAAAGGCGCTGATCAAGGTGTCGATGCCTTTGCGAGGATGCAATCCGGCGACGGTTCCAATGCATGGACGCTGCAGATCCATCGGCGGCGGCGGCGGCTCCGCCAGACGAGCCGTTCCGGTAGTGCCATTGAGCACAACCCGTATTTTGCTTTTTGGCATCCCCCTCGCGATGCTTTGGCGCGCGACCGCTTCGCTCACCGCAATAATCCGGTCGCCCAATCGCATCAGCAAGGAATGAAAATCGAACGAATTATGGATGTGCGTGATAAATGGAACGCCCTTGATGCGCGTTGCAGCGAAACCGATGACGGCGGCTCCCATCATGTGCGCGTGAACAATGTCCGGCTTAAATTCGTCGATGATCTTGCATAGCTGCGCTACCATCGCGGGCGCACGCCGCAGCCGCGCCGTTGTCTGATCCAAGTGGATGAGCTGCACATTGTTTGCAAGAAGGACGTCTTCGAGCCAGCCGCCCGCACTGACATATCCGACAGCGTGGCCGCGCTTCGTTTGCTCACATGCAAGATCTACTGCGACATGAGCATTGCCGTGCCCGCGCTCACAGTGATTGAGCACATGCAAAATGCGCAATTTTTGCAGGGGCTGAGACAAAGATCCGTCCATCAACTTTTCGCACCTTTGGCGTCAGGCATATAAGGTCAGCAGGCAAGCGGTCGGCATGCCGCCTCAAAGCAAGCAGGGCCCAAGTTCGTGACTTCGCGTCAGCGAACCTCGGACTTGCTCATCTTGAAGCCTTGTACGCGCCAAAAAAAGCGAACATTTGTTGTACGTTGCCTGCAGGGTTATGAGCAAGCGCGCCCGCCAATAAAGTGTGCGGTGTTTGCTCGCTAGAGAGCGGCTCATAAGGAATGTGCCTTAAAAAATGTCGCGTTTGGCGTGTAATCGCGCCGCAAAGGTTGTGCTCAAGCCGTCAAGCCTATGAGCCGTCATCAAAGCGTCATGCTTGGTCTCAAGCCTGCAGGCCTGCTCAGGCGCTTGCTTGGATCGGCCTGCGGCGCCGTAGAAAGCTCCTGCCCAGGTCAACCAATTCGCGAAAAATCGCTGGCGCCGTGAACGCCAACATTCCAATGAAGGCGGCGCCGCCGACAAGCGCGGTAATCGCCATCTCCCACACATAACCCTGAGGGACGAAGGCGCTTTTGCTGACCGCCAAACCTGCGCCAAAACTCGCAGCGGACACAAGCGACGGCAGCACGAAAATATCGATCAACATCCTGATCTTTTGCCTGGACTGATCCACCAGCCACACAAAAATGATCGGTTGCGTAATGATGTAGTAGAGCGACACCGCCAGCGCGAGACCGTTGATCGATCCCCACAGCGCACCAATCAAGCACGCACATGAATATCCAATGCCGTGCAGGATCGAATAGGTGAGGCCCACATGAAATTTTCCGGCGGCGCTAAGGAAGGAACGCATGACCGTCATCACGGCCTCGATCGCCAGACCAGCGCTCAGAAATTCGATCACCGGAATCGAGAGCGCCCATTTGTCGCCGAAGAAAAGCTCAAGCAGTGGGCGCGCCACGGCCATTTGCAGGTAGCACAGTGGCGACACGACCCAACATAAAAGCGCAGCGGCCTTGATCGCCGACGCCGACTGGCGCGCGATATCGCCGCGGTGACTGCTCATCGCGGGGAAAAGCACCTGCCCAAGGCTTCCCGCAATGGTGCGAACGGGCAAGGCGGCAATGCGAAAAGCGAAGAAGTAATAGCCCAGCGCCGTTGTATTCGTCAGAAGGGCCAGCACCAGGTAATCTGCTTGTGTGACAAGGCCGCCGGCGACTTTTCCGCCTGCCACCATCGCGCCCTTGCGCAGGATCAGAAGGCGCCGCTTACCACGCTGAATGATCCCCCAATTCGGGCGAGCCCTGAGGTTATAGGCCACCGCCCGCAACACCATCACCAAAATGACGGGCAGCACGAAACTGTAGGCGCCGAAGTGGAGAAGCGCCAAAATCACTGTCAAAATCTGACCGACCAGAAGTTCGACAACGCTCCAGCGCACAAAGAATGGAAAGTCCATTTCCGAGCTAATCTTCGCACTGGCCACAGTTGATAACGATGCGATTGGCATGCAGAGCGACATCGCCATCAGAGGCCCGACAAGGCCCGGCTCGCGAAAAATCCATCCAAAAAACGGCGCCGAAAGAGCCACGGAAAGTCCGGCCAAAATCCCAACCGTCAAACTGGCGGCAAAGGTTGTGCTCTCCCAAAGCCTAATCGATCGACCGCGTTGGATCAGTACATCGTCCAGACCGAAGCCCACAAAGGTCCAGGCGAGGGTGGTGACGATGCCGACCATCCCCATGACGCCGAACGCTTCCTGATCCAGGAAATAGCCCAGGAGCCAGTTGCTCACCAGCATGACGACGCGCGCGCCGACGCTCAAAATCGTGAACATGGCTACGGCATGGGTCGCCCGGACGCGAAGCGAACTTGGCTGCGCAATGTCCGTCATGCGTGACGCGCCGCTACTGCTGCCGTGCTCGGGCGGAGAAGTCTGATCATGCGGC
Organism: Caulobacterales bacterium; assembly: GCA_040510175.1. Taxonomy (GTDB): domain Bacteria; phylum Pseudomonadota; class Alphaproteobacteria; order Caulobacterales; family Aquidulcibacteraceae; genus JBEVJO01. Next base: position 31,839 of record JBEVJO010000340.1, on the reverse strand, counting down.
CTGTCATGGCGGTCCGGAAAGCGGTCTGGCAAGGGCAGGACCATCCCGCGTCCACACATCCCGTTCAAGGCGGCATTACTGTGCAGGTGACTTAATCCCACGTTCTTGAATGCCCGCGCCCGCCAGTCATCGTGCGTTCTTATGTCGCACAGAAGGCAAACGTCATAAGATTCACCGGCAGCGATGCTAGCGATTGACAGGGCTTCGGCGATTGATGGAATTGAAGAATGTCAGTCGAGACAAGCCACTGGGGGCGGGCGTGAAACTATCGGTTGTTTACGCGACCGCCGGGCGCGCCGACATCGTCGGCGAAGCGCTCAGCTTTCTCACAAACCAGACCCGGCTGGCGGATGAAATCATCATATCCGCTCCAAGCCCGGCTGACGTGCCCCCGGTCGATCCGGCGCTTCCGATCAAGGTTGTCTTTGGCCCGAAAGGTTTGCCGGCTCAGCGCAACACGGCCATGCGGGCGCTCGATCCAGACTCCGGCATCATCATCTATTTCGACGACGATTTCGCCCCGGCGCCTGACTATCTCGAAGCGGCCGAACGCCTCATTCAAGCCCGCGCCGATATCGCCGGCCTCACGGGCCACGTTATCGCGGACGGCATTGGCGGCCCCGGCTTCACCTTCCAGGAGGCCGCCGCCTATTTGGGCGCAGCGGGGTCGCGCGTGGCGGGCGCTGAAAAGTTGCGACGGATCGGCGGCCTTTACGGCTGCAACATGGTGATGCGCCGCAGTCTCGCCGACGGCTTGACCTTTGACGAGACCTTGCCGGGTTACGCCTGGCAGGAGGACATCGATTTCACGATGCAACTGGGCCGTCGCGGGCGCCTTTATTGGACGGACGCACTGATAGGCGTGCATCTAGGCGTTAAAAGTGCGCGGTCGCCGGGCAAGCCGATGGGGTACGCCCAAATTGCAAACCCCATTTTTATGCGCCGTAAGCGGACGGTTTCAATCCGTCATGCGTATCCGCTAATGATCCGCAACGTGGCCGCCAATATGATCAAATCCCTGAAGCCGGAGCCTTGGTGCGACCGGAAAGGACGTCTGCGCGGCAACCTCCAAGCCATTTCGGATCTTATGCGCGGCCGTCTCCACCCGCGTAACATACTGGATCTGAAGTGAAGCGCTTGGCCGGTTTGGTTCTCAGCCGGACATTGATCCTGGAGGCCATTCCGGGATGAGCGCACAGCTCGAAATATCGCCCCAAAGGCGAAAAATTATCTTGAATGGGAAGTTCCTGATGGCGCCGCCGACGGGCGTGCATCGGGTTGCCGAGCAGCTCATCCTGGCGCTCGACGAGTTGCTTGGTCTCGACTCAGAAATCCGGCAGCGTTGGGACATCGAACTTTTCGCCCCGCGCCGGCTGCATCACACGCTGAGCCTTGCGCATATTCCGTTTCGCCAAGGCGGCGTGTTCACCCACATACCGTGGGAGCAATTCGATTTGCCGTATCGCGCCATGCGCAACGGCGCGATGATTGTCGGCTTCTGCAATCTGGGACCCGTCATCGCGACAAATGCCGTAACGATGATCCATGACGCCCAGGTTTACCTCTCCCCTGAATCATACTCGAAGCCCTTTCGCCTCTGGTATAAGACCGTTCAGCCGCTTCTCGGCAAACGGCATACCCGCATCCTCGCAGTCTCGGATTATTCAAGGACGCAATTGGCGAACGCCAGAGTGGCGCGGCTGGAAAAAACAACCGTTCTGCACAACGGCGCCGACCACATCCTTTCCATGCCGGCGGACCAGAAAACCTTAAAAGCGCTCAATCTCGCGCCTGGGAGCTTCGTTTTGGGTCGGGCGAACACGCAGCCTCATAAAAACGTCCGCGTTCTGATTAAGGCGTTTGCGGATCCCCGGTTAATCGAAAAAACTCTGGTTCTGTTCGGCGCGGCTAACCGCGAAGCGTTTGAGGCCGCAATCGGCGCCTCCATTCCCTCAAATGTCGTGTTCGCGGGCAAGGTGAGCGATGGAGAGCTTCGGGCCCTCATGGAAAGCGCCCTTTGTCTCGCCTTTCCGTCCACCACGGAGGGGTTTGGCTTACCGCCGTTGGAAGCGATGGCCGTAGGATGTCCGGTAATCTGCGCGCCCTGCGGCGCTCTACCGGAAGTATGTGGCGATGCCGTTATGTACGCGGATGCGGATTCGCCCGACGCCTGGGTCGAAGGCATCCTCTCTCTGGCCGTCGATCAGGACCGCAGACGGAACCGAATTGAGGCCGGACTGAAACATGCCGATCAGTTTAAATGGCTCAATGTCGCGAAACGATTGATCACACTTCTTGATGCAACGCCGCCGGTGCGTTAGCGCCTTCGCTTTCTGCTCTACGCTCTGAAACTCTTGCATTCTTTCTCGTTGACGGGCGGCTCTTCTCGCGCAGCGCGAAAGCGTCGCGGATCGTTCGCTTGCAAAGCGATGCCGCCTCGCGTGTACTCTACCTGAACGATAGGCTGTTCCTCGCGACGGGTCGCAAGTTCCTGTTGCATGAGGTGTTTTTTATGCGACGGGCGCGTTTCACAGAAGAGAGTTTGCCACCGGAGAGCGCAACCTATGATGGGCGCGGCGGTTTGGCTTACGCCTTTCGGGTGACCGTCGCGGAACACGCTTACGCTCCCGCACTTGTTCAACGCGGCAGACCCAGTTGGACCTATCGGGACCTGGATTTAGCGTCGGACCGGGCCGCGACAAATCTTCGCCAGCACGGTGTTCAGCCGGGCGATCGCGTCGCTTTGATCGCAGCGCGATCGCAAGAAACAATCGCGGCGATCTTGGGCATCGTCAAAATCGGCGCGATCTACGTGCCCATCGATCCCGCATATCCCGCGACGCAGATCGCCCACATGCTCCGCGATGCCGCAGCCACTCTTCTACTGACTGACGATGCGCCGCCCGCATGTGTTAGAGTAGAATCAGTTGCGCAATTGACGCTGGCGCGCGTGCTTCAAGTCAGCCCAGACCTCGCTTTTAATCCGCCAGCTTTTTTCGCGGCCCCTGATCAGCCGCTGTATATCATGTACACGTCGGGATCGACCGGCCTGCCCAAGGGCGTTGTCGTGCCGCATCGCGCCGTCGAGCGTTTGGTGCTCCAACAAGATTTCTGTGAGCTTTCGAGCCGAGACGTTATTTTGCACGCCTCGCCGTTGGCGTTTGATGCAAGCACGTTTGAAATTTGGGGCGCACTGTTGAATGGCGGCGCGCTCGCAATTTTGAACAATGCCCGTCCTTCTGTCACGGAAATCGGGGCAATCATCGATGGCCACAAAGTCACCATCGCCTGGCTGACGGCAGGCCTCTTCCATCTTGTCGTCGATCACGCGATCGAGTCCCTGAGTCCGTTGCGACAATTGCTGGCTGGGGGCGATGTTCTGTCGCCATCGCATGTCGACCGCGTATTGCGGCGCTTCCCCGCGTGTCGCGTCATCAACGGCTATGGACCGACGGAAAACACCACCTTCACCTGCTGCCACACATTTATGCGCGGCCCATTGGAGGCGGCGCCGATCGGCCGCGCTATCGCAGGCACGGAAGTCTTCGTCCTTGATGAAGATCGCCTGCCCGTTCTCGACGGCGCAAGCGGCGAGCTCGCGGCGGGCGGCGCCGGACTGGCGCTTGGCTACCATAACCTTCCCGAATTGACAGCCGCGCGCTTTGTGACGCTTCCGGCGCCGATCAACCAGCGCGTCTATCTGACGGGTGACATTGTTCGGCGCAGGCCAGACGGCGTTATCGAGTTTCTGGGGCGGCTCGATGGCCAGGTAAAAATCGGCGGCAAGCGTGTGGAACCCGGCGAAATTGAAGCAGCGCTGCGTGCAGACGAGCGCGTTGCCGATAGCGCGGTTATCGCCATCGAAAGAGGCGCCGCAGGGAAACAATTGTTTGCGTTCGTGACCAGCCGCCTTGCGGGCCCGCCCGCGCATTGGGAACAAAACCTCCTGCCCCGGCTGCATGAGACTCTTCCCGCTCACATGATACCAGCCTCTATTTCGGCAATATCCGCACTCCCATTGACCGCCAACGGGAAGGTCGATCGCGCGGCATTGGCCGAGTTTTTAGTTGCTGGTGATTGCCAAAGTTCATCTTTAGAGACGACTCCTTCAAGCGACCTCGAGAGCAAACTCGTGGCGATTTGGGAAAGCGTCCTTGGTGTTTCGATCCGGCGCCTTGACCTGAATTTTTTCGACCTCGGCGGACGCTCTTTGCAGCTTATGCAGGCGCACGCCGAAACCCAACGCGTTTTGGACCGGGATTTTCCTTTTGCTGCGATGTTTGAGCACGCCAGCATTTCTGATCTGGCGGCATATTTGCGCGGCGCTCAGTCTCAAGAAGCTGACTCCAGCATAGCCCGCACCCGCGCCGATCGTGCGAGAGACGCGGCCGCGCGCGCGCGCCTCGCAAGGGGTAAATGATGCCCGACAGCAGCTTTTCATTTGCCGGAGATTATCCGCCGGACGCCATCGCCATCGTCGGCATGGCGGGACGATTCCCTGGCGCCGAGAATCTGAACGCGTTTTGGCGCAATCTTCTCGACAAGACCGTTTCCATTTCGCGCCTGGGCCTCTCCGAACTCGAGGACAATTTCGACGTCGAAACGCGATCACAGTCCAACTTCGTCGCGGCGCGGCCGATTCTTGAAGACGCCGATAAGTTTGATGCAGAATTCTTTGGCGTGTACGCGCGCGAAGCGGAACTCATGGATCCGCAACACCGGATCTTTCTGGAAATCGCCTGGGAAGCGCTGGAATCTGCGGGGATCATACCGGAGCGGTACAAGGGCGAGATTGGCGTGTTCGCCGGCGCCAGCATGCCCACCTATTTCCTCAACAATGTCTGTGCCGACCGAAACGCAATCGCAAGCTTCACCAGCGACTACCAGATCGGCGGCTTGCCAACACTGCTTGGGGCGCTGCCGGACGCGCTGGCCACGCGAGTCGCCTACAAGCTCAATTTGCGCGGACCGGCGCTGACGGTTCAGAGCGCGTGTTCAACGTCGCTGCTCGCGGTTGCCCAGGCATGTCAAAGCCTGATGCTCTATCAATGCGACGCCGCGCTGGCCGGCGGCGTTTCAATTACGTTTCCGCAGAAGCGCGGTTATCTCTATCAGGAAGGCGGCATCGCCTCGCGTGATGGAGCGTGCCGCCCGTTTGACGCCGAAGCATCCGGCACCGTTTTCGGCAGCGGCGCTGGCGTTGTGCTTTTGAAGCGTCTCGAAGACGCGATCGCCGATGGCGATCCCATCTTTGCAGTCATTCGGGGAACGGCGGTCAACAATGACGGCAGCGCCAAGGTTGGCTTCACCGCGCCAAGCGCCGAGGGGCAGGCGCGCGTTATTCAGGCCGCGCACGGAGCCGCCAGCGTTGATGCGGCGTCCATCGGCTATGTTGAGCTGCATGGCACGGCCACACCGCTTGGCGATCCAATTGAATTCGAGGGTCTGAAGCGCGCGTTTGGCGATTGCAACGGCGCGAGAAATTTCTGCGTCCTTGGATCAGCGAAGGCGAATGTCGGCCACCTCGACGCGGCAGCCGGCGTCACCGGCCTGATCAAGACCGCGCTGAGCCTGCATCACGAAAAAATTCCGGCGATGACGGAATTCAAGTCGCCAAATCCGAACATCGATCTGGATAAGAGTCCATTCCGCATATCCACAGATGCGACGCCATGGCCACGCGGTAGAAGCCCCCGGCGCGCCGGCGTCAGTTCTTTTGGCGTCGGCGGCACAAATGTTCACGTTGTGCTGGAAGAGGCGCCCGCGCGCGCCGCTCATCCAGCGCAAGACAAGACGCCGCTTATCTTTCCGATTTCAGCGCGCACGGAAACTGCAGTTCTGGCGGCGGCGGCTCGCCTGAAAACTTCTGTTGAGCAAGATCTGGCGCTCCAACTGGATGCAACGGCGCGGACGCTTCAAGAGGGCCGCCGCGATTTCGATGTGCGCGCCACAATTGTCGCCGCCGATCGGGAAGAGGCGCTCACGAAGCTCAACAGTCTCGATGCGAAGGCTTTGAAGCGCATTCCGGCGAAACGCCCCCACGTCGTATTCATGTTTCCCGGACAGGGCGCTCAATATCCCGGCATGGGAAGTGCGCTTTACAAAAGCGAACCGGTCTTTCGCGACGTGATTGATCGCGGCGCTAACGAACTCGCCCGCATATTGCAGCGGGACATCCGCGACCTGCTCTATCGCAAAACGTCGGCCGACGAGAATGAGTCCCATGAAATCCGCTCGACGGTGTTCGCGCAGCCCGCACTTTTTCTAACGCAATACGCGTTGGCCAAACTCTGGATGTCGCGTGGCGTGCAGCCAGACAGCATGATTGGTCACAGCGTCGGCGAGCTTGTCGCCGCTACGCTCGCCGGCGTCATGTCTTTCGAAGAAGCAGTGAGCTTTGTCGCGGCGCGCGCCAGCTTCATGCAGGCGGCGCCGGGCGGCGCCATGCTGGCCGTGCGGACGTCCGAGTCGGCGCTAAAGGCGCTGCTTGACGAGGGTCTGGACATCGCAGCCATCAATGCCCCGTCGCTTTGCGTGGTCGCAGGCGACTTCCCCCGCATCGCTGCTTTCGAGCGCGCGCTCAACCAGCGCGATATTCAACATCGCAGGCTACATACCTCGCACGCATTTCATTCTTCGATGATGGATGACGTGGTCGCCGCGCTCGCGATTCATGCGAACGGCATGAAGTTGCATGCTCCCAATATTCCGTTTGTCTCATGCGTAACCGGGGATTGGGCGACTCAGGACCTGCTGACCTCGAAATCGTATTGGACCCTGCATTGCCGTGAGCCTGTGCGTTTTGCCGATGCGTTGGCGCGATTGGTCGCGGACACGCGGCCTGTCCTGCTGGAAGTGGGACCCGGACGCACGCTTTCGACGTTTGCGATGCAAGGGCTCAGCAAGGCCAGCTACGATTGCGTTATCGCCTCCCTTCCTGAGTTTTCCAACGCGTCAGACGAAGATCGTGTTTTTGCCGAGGCGACGGCCCGGCTTTGGACCAGCGGCGCGCCGGTTCGCTGGCCGGCATCGAGCGCGCCCCGGTTGTCGAGTCTGCCGACCTATCCCTTTGAACGTCGCAGCTATTGGATCGAGGCGCCAAAAACATCGTCCAGCGCCGCCGCCAAGAGCCCAGAACCGCGCGATCCTGCGACGCTTCAGCAACCAATGCCTCCAGCGGATTTATCCATGCCCGAAATGAGTGAGAGCGCCCCGCCTTCGCCTGCAACAAAATCCGGGCAGCGGACCACGCGCCTCTGTGCGGATATTGCGCGGATCATTGAGGGCCTCTCAGGCGAGCCGATCGCCGATACGGAATGGACCACGCCCTATCTGGAGTTCGGCTTTGACTCGCTCTTTCTCGGCCAGGTCGCGCAGCAGATTCAAAAGCATTTCAAGATAAAGATCACGTTCCGTCAGCTGCTCGGCGACTATCCGGATATCGCGTCGCTCGCGGATTTTCTCGATGCGGCGATGCCCGCAGATCCCGTTGCGCAAATCGAAGCGCCCATCGCTCAAGTCAGCGCGGCGCCAGTTGTTGCAGCACCCGCAGCCTCCGCGCCGCTTGCCCCAATAGCGGCGGGTGGCGACATGCTGGCGATTTTCCAGGCGCAACTCAGCGCGATGCAGAATTTGATGGACCGGCAGCTCGATGCGCTCGGCGGCCGCCGCGAAAGTCCTTCAGCCCAAAGCCAGCAAGCACAGCCTGCAGCTGTAGCGCCTGCGCCGGCCGCGATCTCAGCCATTCCGGCGGCCGCCGCGCCGAATGCCGACGGGCAGCCTTCGCGTTTCCGCATGTTCGATAAGAACGCGCGAACCGAAACCCTGACGCCGGCCCAGAAGTCGTTTGTCGACGCGCTGGTGGCACGCGTGTCGGAGCAGATGCCGAAGTCGAAATCTTATGCGGCGGAGCATCGCCCGCATCTGGCCGACCCACGCTCGGTGTCCGGTTTCAGAGCCGAGTGGAAGAACGCGATTTTCCCGATCGTGGCGTCACGCGCCAAAGGGTCGACAATCTGGGACCTGGACGGCAACTCCTACATCGATCTCGTTAATGGCTATGGGCAGACGGCGTTCGGCCACAGCCCCGACTTTGTCGTCGAAGCCCTCCAGGAGCAATTGACGAAAGGCTTCCCGATTGGTCCGCAAAGCGATGCCGCCGGTGACGTTGCGCGCCGGATCGCCAAAATGGTCGGTCTGGAGCGGGTGACCTTCTGCAACACAGGCTCGGAAGCTGTCATGGCCGCGATGCGTGTCGCGCGCGCCGTCAGCGGCCGCGAAACCGTTGTGGTTTTCTCCAATGACTATCACGGCCAGTTCGATGAAGTGCTGGTGAAAGGCGCCCGCCGTGGCGCGCCGCCCCGCGCGTTGCCGATCTCCGCCGGAATTCCAGCCAGCGCGGTCAGCAACATGGTCGTGCTCGGCTACGGCGAAAGCGAAAGCCTGTCCTGGATTCGGGACAACGCGGAGACGCTCGCCGCAATTATTGTCGAGCCGGTGCAAAGCCGCCATCCGGAATTGCGTCCCGTTGAATTCCTGAAAGAACTTAGGGCGATCACCGCAGCCAACGGCGCGGCCCTTGTTTTTGATGAGGTGGTGACCGGTTTCCGAACCCATCCCGGCGGCATGCAAGCGCTGTGGGGCATCAAGGCCGACATGGCGACCTACGGCAAAGTGATCGGCGGCGGGATGCCCATCGGCATTCTTGCCGGCACGCCCGCTTATATGGATGCGCTCGACGGCGGCGCCTGGCAGTTCGGCGATGACAGCGTGCCTGAAGTCGCGCCGATATTCTTCGCCGGAACCTTTGTGCGCCATCCGCTTGTTGTGGCGGCGGCTCAAGCTGTCCTCACGCATTTGGAGACTCAAGGCGCAGCGCTCCAGCAGGGCCTGGAAGCGCGCACCCGCCAACTGGTTGACCGGCTGAATGCGCTGTTCGCGGATCGCGGCGTCAAAACACGCGCTGAAACGTTCTCGTCCTGGTTCATGCTGAACTTCGGCGCCGAAGATGCGCTCGGGAGCCTTTTCTATTTGTATGCCCGATCACTCGGGGTAAACATCCAAGAAGGCTTTCCCTGCTTCATCACCACGGCGCATTCCGACGCCGATTTTCAACGCATCGAAACAGTCTTCGGCGAAGCGCTGGATGCCTTGCAGAGCGTCGGCATCTTGGGCGCACACAGCATAGACGCTAGTTTGGCGCCTGCGGCGGAAATAGCAGCGTTAATCACGGCGCCAGTCGCCGATCTGCCGTGGCAGGCGCCACTTACCGAAATGCAGAAGGAAGTCTGGCTGGCGGCGCAGATGGGCGACACCGCCTCCTGCGCCTTCAATGAATCATTTCGTCTTGAACTTGACGGCCTGCTCAATGTGCGCGCGCTTGAAGACGCCGTGAATGACCTCGTGGCGCGGCACGACGCTTTGCGCGCTTATTTCGGTGAAACCGGCGAGCAGATGTTTGTGCGCCCGCAGCTTGAGCTTGAGCTAGGCTCGGTGGACGTCAGCGCAAGCGGCGGCGAAGACGCGCTGGCCGATATATTGGCGGACGACGCTAGAACGCCATTCGACTTGGTCAATGGACCATTGGTCCGCGCCTTTGTCGTCCGACTTGGCGACAACGCGCACGTTCTTTGCTTCAGCGCCCATCATATCGTGTTCGATGGTTGGTCCGCGGGCGTGGTGATCAGCGAACTCGCCGCGTGCTATGACGCGCGCTTGGCCGGTCTTGCGGCCGGTCTGCCGCCGGCGCCGCAATATCGCGCCTATGCATTGGCGCAGGCTCAACAAACCGCCGATACGCGCAGCGCCCAAAGCTTCTGGGCAGGTCAATATTTAGACATTCCGGCGTTGCCGGATTTGCCAGCCGATCGCGCGCGTCCGCAAGTTCGCACCTATGACGGCGCCACCAGCACCGCCTTCATCGATGAAATCCTGACCCGGAAAATCAAAAAGGCCGGCGCTCAGCGAGGTTGCACGCCGTTCGCGACGCTCTTCACGGCGTTCCAGATTCTGATCGGCCGGCTGGCGAACCATAGCGACGTTGTCGTCGCGGTCCCGACGGCTGGGCAAAGCCTGGAGGAAGACGCGGGCCTGGTCGGACATTGCGTCAATTTGCTGCCCGTTCGCGTCGGTTTTGATCCGGCGGCGCCCGTCGCTGATCACCTCGAGAAAGTCAAACAAGCGCTGCTGCGCGCCTTCGATCATCAGTCTTACACGTTCGGCACGCTGGTGCGCGATTTGAAGGTTCCGCGCGACATCAATCGTCTGCCGCTCACCGAAGTGCAGTTTAACTTCGAAAAATTTGGCGGCGATCTCAAGCTTGAGAATTTGACGGCGCGCGTTCGACCCAACCCTAAGGCTGCGTCGAATTTCGATCTGTTCTTCAATGTCGCTGAATCCAGCGAAGGGCTGCGCATCGATTGCGACTTCAACGGCGATATTTTTGATGCTGCAACGATCGAGCGCTGGATGGGCCATTATCGGACCATTCTTGAAAGCTTCGTTGAAGACCTGACTCAGCCGATCCAATCCCTCAACCTGCTATCGCGCGACGAACGGTCGTGGATGGTGGAAACGCTCAATCACACGCAGACCGAATTCACGGATCTGCCATTGCACCGTCTTTTCGAGGTGCAGGCCCGCAGAACGCCGCACGCAATCGCGGCGATCGCCGGCGCGCAGGCATTCACCTATGCCGACCTTGACGCGCGCGCCAATCAATTCGCACGCTATCTCGCGCGCCGTGTGCCCGGCTCGGGCAAGCGCGTTGCAATCGCCCTGGATCGCTCGCTGGACTTGCTGGCGTCGATGCTGGGCGTACTGAAAGCTGGGCACGCTTACGTTCCGCTCGACATCGATCATCCGCCGGAGCGCCTGCGCCACGTACTCGCGACCGCGCAAGTGTCGGCGCTTGTATGCCACAATGACCGGGCGCTTCCCATTGCGCCTGATGCGTCCATTGTCGTCAGTCTGGACCGCGATCGCGCGCTGATCGATTCCGAAGACAAAACTGGCGCGGCCGTTGCCTTAGGCGAGGGGGCAATCGCCTATGTCATCTTTACCTCCGGCTCGACCGGTGAGCCGAAAGGAGTCGAGGTGCCGCATCGCGCTTTGACGAACTTCCTCGCCTCCATGGCGCGCAAGCCAGGCTGTAACGCCAACGATTGCATCGTGGCGGTCACCACCGTGTCCTTTGACATTGCGGCGCTGGAACTCTTCTTGCCGCTGGTCCTCGGCGCGCGTGTGGTCATCGCGAACAGGGATGATGTGCGGAGCGGGTTCGGCTTGCTGGACCTGATCAACAAGCACCGCGCAACCATGCTGCAAGCCACTCCGTCTTTGTGGCGGATATTGCTCGAGGCGGGGTTCAAGCCTTCGCGCTCGCTCAAAATGCTGTGCGGAGGCGAGCCTCTGCCGCGCGACCTCGCGGACAGCCTTACAAGCGCGCCGGACGCCGAACTGTGGAATATGTATGGTCCGACAGAAACGACGATATGGTCATCTGTTTCGCGGGTCGGCCCGGGACTCATCACCATCGGCGAGCCGATCGCCAATACGCAATTGCATATTCTGGATTCGAATGACCAGTTATGCCCGTTGGGCGCGCCGGGTCTTTTGTATATTGGCGGCGAAGGCCTGGCGAAAGGCTATTTTGGCCGGCGCGATCTAACGGACGCCGCGTTTCGATTTATCTCGCTGAACGGCGCGGCGCCGCGACGGCTGTATAATACCGGCGACATCGCGCGGCGGCTTCCTGACGGGCGCATTCAACATCTTGGGCGCGCCGATCAGCAGATCAAACTGCGCGGCTTTCGTATCGAGCTGGAAGAGATCGAAACTCTGCTTCGTGCAGCCTCCGGCGTCTCGGAGGCTGCGGTCGCCTTGCGCGACGGCGCGACAGGTGAAGCGCGCCTCGTCGGCTATTATGTTCCAGCGCCCGGCGCTGCGCCCGCAACGAGCGATCTGGCGCTGCATTTGCGCTCGCAGCTGCCAGATTATATGTGCCCCACGGCGTGGGTCGCGCTTGCGCGCATGCCCATGACCGGCAACGGAAAGCTAGACCGCAAAGCGCTGCCGAATCCGAATTTGGAAAATGAGCCGGCGCGCGATCGGGTTCTGCCCGTCAATTCTATGGAAGAAACGCTGCTGGAGATATGGAGCGATGTTCTCGGCGTTCGCGAAATCAGCACCACCGACAGCCTGTTTGCGCTCGGCGCTGACTCGATCCACCTCTTCCGGATTGCCGCGCGCATGGCCGAACGCGGCTTGCCGTTAAAAGCAAAAGATGTTCTGCAGAATCCCAGCATCGCGGCGCTGGCGGCGATCGCATCTGCTGCACGCTCAGATCAACGCACTGTTGCTGACGCGCCGTCTCTGGCCGCATTCCGCAGCGGCGGTCGCCGGAACCGGCCGACATGACCACTCGCGCCGACGCCGATCCCTTAGGCCATGCCGATCCCAGCCCGGACTTCGCGGACTTTCCAGCGTCGCCTATTCAACTGCGCTTGTGGCGCGAAGAGCAGTTAAATCCGGCAAGCGCGGCGCGGAATGTCGCCGTCCGCTGGCGCCTCGAAGGCCCAATTGATCCGGCGTCGATCCGCGCCGCATTTGATGTCCTGACGGCGCGTCATGAATCATTGCGCACACTTTTCACAATGACCGGCGGCAAGTTGATGCAGCGCGTCCGGCAAGGCCATCAGCCCGCCTTTGGCATCGTTGACCTCACGCGCTTTGCGATCGAGGAGCGGGAGCCGCAGGCGATCGCCATCGGCGAAAAGGAAGCACGGACCGGTTTTGATTTGCACGCCGAACCGCCATGGCGCGCCACGCTTTTGGTGCTGCGGCCAGATTGCGCAATCCTTCTTGTCACTTTGCATGGCATGATCAGCGATGGATGGTCGATCGGCGTACTTGCGCGCGAACTTGGAACCGTCATCGAAGCTCGCGCATCTGGCCATGCGGCACGCCTGCCCGAATTACCGTTGCAGTATGTCGACTATTCTCTGTGGCAGAACGAATGCCTCGCCGGCAGCGCGTTCGATGCGGATCTCGATTATTGGCGGCAGCAGAGCGCTAACGCTCCATTAGCCGCGATTCCATACGATCCCGTTTCGCCGCCTCAGGACAACGCCGCGCCGATCGTCTCGATGCTGCTGCCGGAAAGCGTCACGGCAGGCCTGGAGCGCGAATGCAAATTGACGGGGGTTTCGATGTTCAGCGCTGCTGCGGCGGCGTTGGCTCTGGTTCTTCGTGCGCGATCCGATAGCGATCAAGTCGTCATCGGCACCCAAGTGGCGGGCCGCGACGTCGTCGATTTGGAAAATATCGTCGGGCCGCTCGCCAATACGCTTTTGCTGAACCTCGATGCGAGCGGCAATCCAAGTCTCCGCGTTCTTCTCAAGCGTATCGGCGCCTATGTGCGCGAAGCTCTGGCACATCAAACGGCGCCCTTTGAAGCCTCCGCACGGCCCTACCAGACCAATCTGATCGTGCAGCGCTCATTCATCGAAAATGCGCGCTATGGGAATATCAATCTCATTGACCTGCCGTCTCATTCGGCGGGGGCGCTTTACGATCTCAGCTTCTTCATGATTGGCCGGCCTGAGGGTTGGCGCATCTCGTGTGAGTATGATCCCGCGCGATTCTCGGAAGACACCGCGCTGACTTTGCTTGCGGCTTGGCGTGCAGCGTTCGAGTCCTTCGTTGAAGCGCCGCAAATGCGTCTGCATGCGCTTGATCCCGACATAAAACCCGTGCGCGCTGACGATGCTGCATTGTTTCCCTGTACCCCACCCCAAGTTAGATGCTGGTTCCTGGATCAGCTAAATCCCGGATCGCCCGCGCTGAACATCCCGATCGCATGGGAACTGCGCGGCCCGCTTGCTAGCAAGCACCTGGAAACCGCACTTAAAATTATCATCTCACGGCACGAGATATTGCGGACCCGCATCATTGCGCAAGAAACGGGTCCGGCTCAGCAGATTGCCGACGCTGTAGAGTTCAAGCTCGACAGAGTTGATCTTTCCCATTTGCCGGCGGACGCTCTGCAGACTGAAATTCACAAATTGCGGCGCGCCTTTGCACAGGCCCCCTTTGATCTGACCGTTCCGCCTTTGATGCGCGCTATGCTGGTGCGCACATCGGCCTCGATTAGTCATCTGATCGTCGTTTTTCATCAGAGCGTATTTGACGGATGGTCGATCCGCGTCTTTGCAACCGAGCTGGGCAGTTTGCTGCACACTCTAAGAGAAGGCCGGACGCCGGACCTGCCGCCGCTGCATCTGCAGTATGCGGATTTTGCAGTCGCTCAGCAGGCGCGCCTGAAAAGCGCGGCGTTCGAGGAGAGCCGGGACTATTGGCTCAGTCACCTTGCCGATGCGCCTTACTTCGAGGTTTCGCCCGATCATCCTCGCGCCGCCAGCCGAACCACGCAGAGCGCAATTGCCTCCGATAAACTCTCAGGCGCTTTGGCGGCCAGACTCGATGCGGCGGCGCAAACGCTCGGGGTTACGACCTTCGCTTTCGGATGCGCCACGGTGGGCGCCGCTCTGCAAGCGTTTACCCGAGAAAACGACATCGTTATTGGGACGCAGGCTGCGGCGCGCGGCGAAGTGGACGAAGAGGCCTTGATCGGCGTCTTCATCAACAATCTGGTTTTGCGTCTGCGGCCAAGCGCGACCGGTTCCCTTGCCGATTGCGTTTTCGACGCCAACGAACGCGTCACCGCGGCGCTGGCGCATCAGGACATGCCATTCGATCACCTGGTCGAACTCTTGAAACCTCCACGCGACCCGTCGCGAACCCCTTTGATCGCGGTCAATGTTGTTGTCCGCCGGACCTTCCTGGAAGCCGCGCGTTTTGGCGATCTGGAGTTTGTGGCGGCCGCCCCGGCGACCTCTACTGACGCGCTTTATGACCTCTCGTTCGAGCTCGTCGGCGTTCAAGACGAGTGGCGGCTCCATATCGAGTACAACACGTCTTTGTATGCGACTTCCACGATTGAGCAGCTTCTCAGCCTTTGGCGGCGTGTGATCGAAAACGCAATTATTGACCCCGCCGTCCGACTGTCGACTTTCACCACGGAACGCGATCGATCAGCCGCACAGATTTCAAACCCGCTGGATGATCCTGCCGCAGCGCTGATCGCTGACGTCCTGCGCGCTTCCGGACAGGTGGAAGACGTCGTTGTGCGCCTGCAACCCGGGCTGACCGGCGCGGAATTCTATCGGGCGATGGTGACGCCGCATCCGGACGTGACCATTTCTCTTGAGCGTTTGCCCGACGCTCTTTTGAATGCGCTTCGGGACAACGCCGCGACCGCCGACGCACAGATCGATATAAGCGTTTATCTGCGCCTTCCCAAAAGCGCTGACGGCGCAATCGCCTGGCCGAATCGCCAGCCGACAAGGCCGGCGACGCCGGCGGCAACGACATCTCCGGCCCAAAGGCCTGAACCGCAACACGCGAACGCCGAGAAAACGATCGCCGGTATCTGGGCGTCGTTACTGCGCGTGGCGGACGTAAATCCAGAAGACAATTTTTTCGAGCTGGGCGGATATTCTCTTCTCGCTTTGCGCATGTTGGCGGACGTCAAAAAACAACTCGGTTGGGCGCCCAATGTGGCCGTTCTTTTTCGCGAGCCAACGCTGCGCGCCTTTGCCCGTCACGCTGTGACGCATTCGCCCATCGCTTCTCGTGAGCAGCATACAGCGCCGGCGAGCGACCCGCTTCCTGAGGGCGGGGCGAACGCGGAGATTTTTGAAATTCAACCTTTCGGCGACAAAACGCCGATCATCGCGATCAACAATACCGTCATCTATTACAATTTGGCGCAGCGCATCGGGGTCGACAGGCCCTTTATCGGGATTCAGATGTATGATCCCGAGCAGCCGCGAGAACTCGCTTTTCAGACGCTCGAAACCATCGCATCAAGCTTTGTCGACGCCATCCGCCGCGTGCGGCCATCGGGGCCCTACATATTGTTGGGCCTTTGCGTTTCGGGCGCCATCGCTTTGGAAGTCGCGCAACAATTGCGTCGCGCCGGGGAGGATGTCCCTCTTATCATCCAAGCCGACGCGACCTCGCCAAATTATCTTCGCGCGGCGCCGAGAGGCCGCCGTTTCCTGCACAGCATGATCTACAGATTGCGCGTGGCGGGACGCCACATCGCGCGCGTCGCGAAGGGTGAAATCTCCCTTTCTTATGTTCTTGGTTCATATCAAATTTTTAATCGCGCGGGATTGACGCCTCTGCTCATTCGCCTCGGCTGGCTAAAGCAAAGCGATCTCGGAGAAGCGTGGAGCAATCTGTGGTTCCAGCCGATGCTTGAGGAAGCGCGCCGGCATTACGTTCCCCGCCGCTATGATGGCGACGTCGCGGTTTTTCTCAGCGACGAAGTCGGCGCGGAGTTCCTTGATCCAGATCTGGGATGGCGGCGTCATGTCACCGGCGAACTGGTGGTGGCGCGCGCGCCAGGCTGGCATGCGGAGATATTTATCGGCAAGGGCGCGGACATCATTGCTGAGACGCTCCGCCCGATGCTTGAGGCGATCGACGGCGTTAAGGCGCTGAGATAGTGGGACAGGGTAGCGTGCGCATCGCACTCGAAAGCATTCTCGTGGCCTTAAGCGGACGGATCGGCTGGATTTATGCGGCGATCTTTGCGCTGGCGATGATCTTGCTCGCCACGCTCACAGTCCGGAGTTTGCCCGGTCCGCGCATCCTGCCCACCGCGCTGCTTCTTATCGGCGGATTCGCATTGGCCGGTGCCTTGCTGACGCCATGGGCGCTCGCCGAATCCGTGCGCCGGTCGCAAACCCGCATGGCCGTAGGACCGTTCAAGGCGGCGCATGCGAGCCTCGCGCTGCCATCCCTGGATCCGGCGGGCGGCGAAGATATCCGCGCGGAAATTTGGTTTCCGTCCGCCAGCGGATCGTCAGCGGCGACCGCGGCGACGGAAACAGCCCGGACATGCCTCCGCAATCTTCCGATCGCCCAGACCAGCACGCCGCGGAAATTGATCCTTTATATCCCGCACCTCAAAAGCACGCGGGATGACAATACGCGCCTCCTCGGAATGCTGGCGTCGTACGGCTATTTGGTCTTGGCGCTGGACGACATCGCCAACGATAATCCCCCAAACGAGAGCGCTCACGACGCAGCCGTTCGACTGGAGGATTGGAATTTTACCTCTGGACCGGCCTATGAACGCACAATTGCACTGAGCGACGAGCGTGTGCAGCGCCAAGCCAAAAAAGCGCTCAACGCCCTGGATCGCCTCGCTTCATGTGTGGGCGCCGATGGAAGTTCGTCGCCGGCCGGCGCGATCGACTTCGATCGCGTGGGGGTGCTGGGGTATTCGTTTGGAGGATCATCTGTGTCCGAAGCCGCCACGATGGATTCGCGCATCGTGGCCGTGGTGAATATCGATGGCAGTCTGTTCGGCGAGGCGCTGAGCCGTGGTTTCAGCGCACCCTATATGTTCATCATCAGCGATTTCACTATGCCAACGAGAGAGGACTTAGCCTCCCCGATCCCGGACGTGCGCTATTGGGCCATGATCAACGACCGGGATATAGACATGCATGCACAATTGGCGGCGCGGCCAGGTAGCGTGGGCGTTCGCGTGAGAAAAGCCATCCACGAAAACTTTCGTGATGACGCCTTCGAACCTCATCTGAACAAAAGCTGGCTCCGGGTCGACCCGGTCAAGGTCAGCGAAATCGTTCACACCTATGTTCGCGGCTTTTTCGACAGGAATCTCGCCCACCTTCCAGAGGCGCAAATTCCCGACCCGGAGAGGACCGAGGGCGTTCAGGGATTCCGGCAGATCGGGATGCTCCCAAAGGGCGTGCGCGCTGACGAAACAGTTCAATCCGTGCAGTGAAGACGAGGATGGCGCCATGACTCCCATGGACAATCAAAGCAGACCGGACAAGCCAGCACAGGATTCCGCGCTCATTGCACAAAGCGATCGGCCGCAATTTCTGGGCGTCAACAGGCGGCATTTCGGCTTTCGGCATAATCTCGCGAAACAGCCGATCTGTACGATCGATGGGCTCGTTGCTCTGGCCGAGCGCATTCCCGATTACGATGGTTTCAAATATTGGCAGAATGGCACGATTGATATTACCGACGGCTGGAACGCGCAGCCGGCAAAGCGGCTAACACTGCGCGAAACGATTGAGGGGATCAGCACCTCCAACAGCGTCGTCGTCCTGAAGCATGTTGAGCAAGACGCCGTATTTGGCCCCGTCTTACGCGATCTCTTGCAGGAAGTATTCGAAGCGTCACCACAGTCGTTCAGAGACGACGTGTCTATTGGCGAATGTCTGATCTTTATCAATTCGCCGAACCGAAAGACCGCGTATCATTTCGACCTTGAACCCAGCTTTCTGCTGCAGGTGTCGGGACAGAAGACTGTGTTCGCGTGGCCCAATGGCGATCGCACTTTGACCACGGAGCAGGAACTCGAAACCTATTGCGCGGGCGAACACAGCGCCGCGATTTACAAGCCGGAGCGCCAACACGACGCCGCGCAGTATGATTTAACGCCGGGCCTTGGCGTGCACTTTCCAAGCACCGGTCCGCATTGGGTTCAGAACGGAGCTGACGTTTCGATATCCGTGAACGTGAATTTCGACATGCGGTCGTCGCATCAGCGGCTGCAACATGCGTACGCGGTCAATAGCCGTCTCCGTAAGCTCGGGCTCAAGCCGACGCCCCCCGGCGCCAAACCATGGCTAGACGACACGAAAGCCGGACTCTGGTCGCTCGCACGACAGGTGCGCCGCGTCGGTCAGTCGATCACGGCAAAGC
Organism: Caulobacterales bacterium; assembly: GCA_040510175.1. Taxonomy (GTDB): domain Bacteria; phylum Pseudomonadota; class Alphaproteobacteria; order Caulobacterales; family Aquidulcibacteraceae; genus JBEVJO01. The sequence goes on along the minus strand of JBEVJO010000340.1, from coordinate 13,023 downwards.
GCAATCCCGCGGAACTGTATCCCGTCTGGAAACCGGTCCGCGCTGATGTAGGCGACAATAGGGGGCTCGGGTGCTGAATAGCCTGCAGACGCCGAAGATGCTTCGTGCGATCCCTAGCGGTAGCGCAGGGGATGCGGTGATAAAGCCGGGCCTTCCCGCGCGCGCGTTCGATAAAGCCGCGTTTGGAATCGAGCATCAACTCGCAAAGCTGGACTTGTTTAGCGACGACTACATCACGCGCCTCGCCGACCTGTATACGGCCGAGGGCCGGGACTATTTTGTTTCAACGCCAGCGCCCAGCGCCTCGACGTCATTTTTCGATGTCGCGCATGGTATGTGCACACCGAAAGAAGCGCTCGTAAGATTGCCGAAGCAACCCGTGCGTATTCTGCTCAAACTTCTGGAAAACCACGACGAGGGTTTTCGGGCGCTGAGAGATTCTCTGCTGGAAGAAATCAGAACGATGTGCGGGATCGAAGGCCCGGTGTTTCGCGCGCGCGCTGCGCTTTTCATCTCTTCAGCGCGCGCGATAACGCCCGTGCATTTCGATCCAGAGGTCAATTTTTTCCTGCAAGTTGAAGGGGAGAAGCAGTTTCATACTTATTCTCCTTCAGTGGTTCCGGCGCCGGAGCTCGAGCGATTTTATGCCCGCGGCGAAGTCTCGGTGTGCAACGTCGATCTTGAGCGCCTGCCGGACTCAGCGCGCGAAACGTTTAAACTATCTCCGGGGCTCGGCCTGCATCAGCCCCAAAATTCGCCGCATTGGGTGGAGACGGGGCCAGGACGATCGGTATCGTATTCCCTCGTCTTTGAAACGCCGCGGGGCCGTCAACATGCGCGCGTCAACGCGTTCAATTCCTATTTGCGCTCCGCCGGCCTAAAGCCGCCGCAACCCGGATCTCAACCGCTGCGGGACGCACTCAAAGGCGCAACGATGCGGGTCGCGACGCCCATCCGGCGCAAAGCGGTCCATCTTCATAAGCGTTTCGTCCAAGGCGCGTAGCAAAAACTTCAGACAGGATCGGCGGACCAGGCTTCACCGATCATCCTCATATTTCGATGTCCGCGCTGATGGGCGATTGTGAAGACGCGGTCAGGAATTTCCCATCGCGCCAAGAGTCTGTAACCGTGCTCTTCACGGATCGCATCAAGCGCCGGGATGGTCGTGACGAGATAGGGAACGCGGACGAAGCCTAGCGATTCGAGCGTATAAAAGGCCGGGCCTTCAGTTACCGCGACCTTGTTGAGAAGAACCATGCCGGCTCTCTGGGGGAGCCGCTTGATCACATCGCTGAGACTGTGGTCCAAATACTGCACAACGCCGGAGCAGATCAGAACATCGCATGGCGCCGTGTCCTTTAGGTTTTCATGATAGACCAGATTGGTCTTGTCGTCTCCCTGGCGGCGCCGGCCTGCTTTGCATACCGCTGGAATATCGACCACCTGCCAGAGGAAATCCGGCGGAAAGGCCATTTGCGTTTTGTAAGCGTGATACTTGACGCCAACATGGCCGCCAAAATCCGTGATGGTTTTTAAACGCTCACGTTTTTGCATTTGCCCAAGGAAAAACAGCATCGGCCAATCGAACGGATGCACCGTTGAAAATATGTCGGCGTTCATCTCCGCCAATTCATCATCGTCCGGAGAAGCGCGACGATCGGGCCTGAGAAACTGTTCCGCTTCACCGCGGGAAGGGAACATGCCCCAGTACGGTCCGAACCCCAGCCGCAGTTTTTCGTTCAGCCAGCCGCACTGCCGCAATTGCTTCAGAACGGGCAGCTTCCAGGGAGACAAAGACATGGGGCGCCTGAAAAGGGATTCGAATCGACCCGCACCATAAGCGAGCGCGGACGCGTCCGAAATCCGGCGCAGGCTTGGAGCGCCTCGAACTCGCGCTAAAGGAGAGCTTTGCACATTGAACGAGCGGCAAGTCCGTAAACCAATCGACGCAATTGCCAATCCCATCCTGGGCGGTTTACGTCTTGTCCAAGCTCGGCGGCCCAACTTCACGCTGCGTTCGGCCGCCGCGAACGGATCAGCAGAAACCTGAAACTCGAAAATGAAACTAGCTGTCGTCATTCCCGCCTATAATTTCTCGCACTATATTGGCGCGACGCTGCGGACCGTAACTACCCAAACCCTCGCGGATTTTGAGGTAATTGTCGTTGACGATGGATCGAAAGATGACACCGCAAACGTCGCGCGCGAGGCCTTGGCTGATTTCAACGGGCCTTGGACCATCGTCTCCCAATCGAATGCCGGCCTTCCTGCTGCGCGCAATGCCGGTTGGAAAGCCACGCAGGCCGAGTGGATTCAGTTTCTCGATGCCGACGATTTCCTAGCGCCGCAAAAGCTTGAGCTTCAGCTCAACGTCGCTGCGGACCTTGCGCCGGACGTCGCCTGCGTCAGTTCTCCCTGGCGGGAAGTTGCGATTGATGGCGATGTGGTCCGCACAGTCAGAGATATTGACTGTTCAACCTTCCCAGATCAGCCCACCGAATTGGAGGTACTGGCGAAAGGGCCCCTTTTGACTTTGGGACAAAGCCTCTTTCGACGAGACTGGGTCGTCGAAGTCGGCGGATTCGATCCCGCCCTAAGAGTGGACGAGGATCAGGACTTTTATCTGAGGCTCGCGCGAAAAGGCGCACGGCAAGTCATCGTTCCGAGCGATGCACCGCTTTTTTTCTGGCGTCAGCAATTAAAACGGCGGCTCGGCGGCGCGGGCGCGCGTTGGCCCGCGGTCGATCTAACTGAACAGTTTGTCGGGCATTTGCTGCGCATTACGAACGGAGACCTTTCGGCTCTTGACCAGTTGTCATCCGTGGATCGCGCTACTCTTATTCGCAGATGCTCTTCTTACATGCGGTTGTTGTACCGCTATGACCGCCCGCGTTTTCGTCAAAGGCTGTCGCAGCTCGATGCTATGTTTGGACAGTTTATCCCAACGGACCCATCCTATTTGACGGCATTGAGTCGCGTCGTGGGGTTCGAGCGCGCGGAGACGGTTGCTTCAATCTACCGAACCGCAAAACGCTTGACCGGAGAACCCAGCTACTGAGGCGATCGTGCTTGCAAACTTCTTCGCAATCAAAGCTGACCTAAATCCGTCATGGGCGTAATCGTCAGCTTTTGACCCTTAGTATTGGCCGCGATGGCGCCCATGCACCCCTTCGCCGGCTCAAAGTGATGAAGCATCCACTCGCTTGGCGCCGCAGCATCGAAAGCGTTGCGGACCAATCGGGCCGGTTCCGTCGGAAGAAGAGTCACGTCAAAACTGTCGAGGGGAAGCGATAGTCCGTCGCCCAGCGCTTTGATAACCGCTTCCTTGCGCGTCCAACAGCGGAAGAAACCGTCTCGCCATCCCTCACTCTGCAATGAAGACAGATCCGCATATTCTTTGGGGGAAAAATGATGGCGGGCCACGCCGTCCTCAATCGGGCGAACATACTCGATATCCAAGCCGATTTGCACGTCGCGGGTGATCGCCAACGCGGCCAAGTCTTCCGAGTGCGCCAGATTGAAGCGAAGCGTGCTGTTAAGCGCCGGCGCCAAATCCGGTTTGCCGTTCGCCCCATATTGAAACGCAATTTCGCTCGGGCCGACGTCCAGATACGAGGCTAAAATTTCGCGCAACTGGGTACGTCCGGCACGATACCGCGCGGCATGTTTTTCAAAAACAAACCTTGCCGCGCGAGCCTTCTCGTCGTCGCTCAACGTGGCCTCGATTTCCTCAATGGCGTAGCGACGGGAATTTAGCGGCCAGACCCAGAGCTGGACCTCATCGTTGAGGATTTTAAGCGTCAAGACTGGCCCCCCGGCATGCCCGCTCATGGTAACGCTTTGAGCTTAAGCTATCGCGCGCGAACGATTTATACCTTACCGTATTAGACGTCATGGGATTCACATTATACGGGCTACTCATCGCGGGCATATGCCTGTTGATGCTGGTGCTGAAGCGCCCGCTACGCGAATTTGTAATGCTTTTGGTCGTCTGCGGCGTGTTCGGCGCAGCCGAGGCAATGTCGCTGCCGATGCTTGGCGGGGCCTCCCTTACGGCGCCGAATTTCTGCGTATTGTTCGTTATCGTAAAGTGTCTATTCATTGCGAACCGGAAGCCAAAGCTGGCTGCTTCCGCAATTAAAGCCAACAGCTATCTATTGCTGGCCGCCCTCTACGGGCTAATTGTCGCCTTCACCATGCCGCGTCTCCTAGAGGGCGCGATGAGCGTCTTTGCGATGCGGCCGCAGCCTTTTCGGACGTTGCTGACCTTCACCAGCCAAAATATCACGCAATCGGTCTATCTGATCTTGACCGCGCTCGCATCAGTGGCGGGTTATATGATGGCCCAGTCACCCAAAGGTTTTTCGACGCTCGCATTGGGTTGGACGATAGCCGCGCTTCTTTTCATTCTTTTCGGGCTGGTGGATTTAGCGAGCTTCTACGCGGGCGCTGGCGACATGCTCGCGTGGTTGAAAACAGCCAACTATGCGATTCTAAGCCAATCCGCAGACGGCATCCGTAGAATCTCCGGCTCTTTTCCAGAGCCGTCATCATTTGCCGCGTTCGGTGCAGCGCCCATGATCCTGTTTGCCTATATGTGGCTTGTCGACGTCAAAAGCACGCAGTCGGGACTTCTGGCGCTTGGCGTCGCGATACTCATTGGGCTTTCAACATCGGCCACCGGTTTCGCGACGTTAGGCATGCTCCTTCTGATGATTTTGGTGGCCGGCGTCATCACCCCCATGCCGCGACTTACCCGGCGGCGAAAATTCGTGGTCTTTGCGGTCATGGCGGCCATTTCCGTCGTCGCGATCATCGGCGTTTCGGCGATGATGCCGGCTTTCGCTGACAAATTCGCAAAGATATTCACAAGCAACACGATTGATAAACGCACTAGCGCTTCCGCGGTTGAGCGCGGCATTTGGGCCGCGCAGGGTTGGGACGCATTCCTTTTATCCAAAGGGGTCGGCATTGGTCCCGGCAGCTTCCGATCCTCCGGGATCGCTCAGGCGATACTTGGATCGATGGGCGTATTCGGCGTGATCTGCTTGCTGTTGTACCTCGGCAAAATTTGGCGCGCGATCACGCGCCGGGTGCGGTCGCCGCAGCGGCCAAGAGTGATCGCGTGCGGCTTGACCTCGTTGCTGATCCTGACGCCCGCGTTTCTTGTGTCGGCGTCACCCGATCCAGGCGTCATTTTTGGGCTGATGGCAGGCTTCGTGCTCGGCCTCGACCGGCGCACGCGCATCGAAGCAAGCCTTCTTGCGGCCGATGCTCGGGACGAGGAGGATTATTACCCGGACCTGCCCGCCGATACAGTCGCGGCAAGAGATGGCGCGCACGAAACCTCGCGCCTAAGCCGCGCGTAGAGGTTTCCAGACATAGCGCTTGAAGCGGTCATGGCCTTTATTGGCGCAGGCGCGCAGACTCAGCTTTGATAATACTCGCCAGCATAGCGCGCTTGGAAGGTAACATCACCATAGGAGCCGCGGCCCGGGGCTTTCGGATCAACGCAGTTGATAGCGATGCCGATGACATTGCCGCCGCATTGCTCAATCAGTTCAATGGCGCCATTGGCGGCCCGCGCCGGCGTTTGCGCCCAGCGTACGACCAAAACTGTTTCGTCGGCCAGACGGCAGATAATTCGGGTCTCGGCGACGGCGAGAACGGGTGGACAATCCAGCACCACCATATCGTATTGTTCGGACAAGGTGTCCAACAAACTCCGCATTTCGTGCGACCCAAAGACGTCCCAAGGCGTGAAGGTTTCTTCAATCGCAGGCAACACGTGCACACCGGTATACGGATCAACGATCAAGGCTTCTTGCCAGGTGGTCTCGCCGCGTAAGACTTGCAGGATGCCGCGTTCGGGTTTCAATCCCAGCACGCCGTTCAAGGAACGGCGGCGCAGGTCGCACTCAACCACAATTGTTCGTTGACCCGATAAGCCCGCGACGCGGGTCAGACAAATGGACGTCGTCGTCTTGCCTTCACCGGGCATTGCAGACGTTACGGCGACCACCTTCACGCGGCGTTCAAGGCCGGTATAGAGCAACGAGGTGCGGAGCGAACGCAGACCTTCGGCGAAAGCCGACATCGGCTTTTCGACGAGATACATCGCCGGGTTCCAGCCTTCGCCGCTTGGCTCAAAACGCCTGGCGTCGAGAATTGTCGGCTCTTCGGGCTTCGCATTTTTGTGGTGCTTCGCGCGTTTTTTGCCGATGGCTTCGATATTGCCATGCTTCAGCGATAAAGCGACCTGAGCGCCGACTCGCCTCAAATCGCTGATGGTGGATGCGCGCATCAGGTCGCCGCCTATTTCGGACACCGTTTGCTTTGGTAGCGCGGTCATGCCAGGCGGATGCACTACGGGGATAGAGGCCAGGATCGGTTTCCCTGTGGCCGCTTCCACCGCTTTGGCGTTGTCCAATCCTTCGTCCATGAGATCGATGCACAGACCGACTGCGCCACCGATGCATGCGCCCAAAGCAAAACCGAGCAGCAGAGCAACGCTCAGACGCGGTGAACTCTTTCCGGTCGGGGGGGTTGCCGGGCTGACCAAGCTCGCATCCGTGACCTTCAAGGATTCCGATTCGGTGAGTTCCTGATAGCGCTTCAAAAAGCTTTCATAGATCGCACGCGTGGCGCCGGCGTCGCGCTCCAGCTCGCGCAATTTCACCATACCGGAATTATTGCTGACCAATTCGCCTTGGACCGCATGCTGGTTTCCCAAGAGCGTCGCCAGGCGGGCGCGCGACACGTCCACTTCATTTTTCAGGTTCGCCGAAATCCGCGCGATTTCTGCCTGGATCTGCGCTTGAATGCCTTCACGCTCCACCCGCGCTTTGGCGATGGCGGGGTGGAGGTTTCCATAGCGGGATTCAAGATCTGCCTGCCGGCGCGCCGCATCGCCTTCCTGCGCGCGAAGCACCCGGATGGTTTCGGAATTGATGACGCCTGCAATCGAGTCGGCGTTGCCTCCTGAACGGATCAAGGCCTGCACTTGCTGGTACCGGGCCTCGCGCTCCGCGAGGTCCGTGCGCGCCTGAATTACCGTTGATTGCAAGCCGGTGATTTGTTGCTCTGTCAATGACGCGCCCGAGGCGGTCAGCAGGCCCGACGACGCTCTATAGGCCTCGACTGCGGCCTCCTTCTGCTGGACTTCTGTCTTCAGAAGTCCCAGCCGTTCGCTCAGCCAGGCATTGGCGCTGCGGCTGGCGTCGAGCTTCATTTGAAGCTGAGATTCAAAATAAAGGTCCACCAGGGTGGAGGCCATCCTTGCCGACAATTTTGGATCGGGCGAGGTCGCAATCACTTCGATCACATACGTCAGACCTTTGCGGCGAGCCTGTAGAGCGCCAGTCACGCCATCGATCAGTTGCTCACGCTCCATCTTGGTGAGCTTCGTCTTGGGTTTCGGCTTGGGCTTAATACCGAATAGGGTCTCCAGCCTCGAAGGCCGTAGAGATGTATTCCAATCTGGGTCATTCGCCAGTTTAAGACGGTCGGCAAGATTGCCGGCCAGCTTGCGCGACTGCAAAATTTCGATCTGTGACTCGAGAGCGCCCGCATCCGGCTGAGACGCTTTTTTGTCGCTGTCCATCACGAGATCGGATTCTTGCGGCGAGACCATCAACAGCGCCACCGAGCTATATTTTGGCGCCTGTAGCATCACCGCGACGACAACGATGGCCGCGACGAGGGCCCCGACGCTCATCATGACCCAGCGGCGGCGCAGGAAGAAACGCATCAACCCCTTGATGTCGATGCCTTCGCCTTCATCGTCGGACTCATTGAAGCCGCGAACATTCGTCTCGCGCCTCAAATTGTGTCGCTCCAATCTGGAATCGCTGCGCGCATCAAGCCGGGCGTCTCGCGGATCGACTTGCCGCTGAATTCCATCGATTTTGCGCGGTACGTTCATATTGGACTTTCAGGAGCTCCACTCGGGAGTACAATGATCGGCCTTCGGACTTACGCTACGGCTGGGACCATGAACCGAGGCATCTACGGAGCCCATTCGTTTCGAAGCGCTTCGGCTGCTATCCCGGCTATGCACACTTCATACCCCACTCTGCGCGATCGCAACAATACATAACGCCTATACGGGACGCGGGTGCGCTTGCGGGGAATGTGCGACATCGCCGCCGATATAGAGACCCATCCCGCCCGACCTTGCTTCAGGTCGCCGAGGCTGCACAGTGAGGCAGCTGACCGGCGCGCGCGGCGCACATTTACTTAGCATATAACGTCTCGCTGGCGCTGGCCTTGTTAGTGCGCTGTTTACAGCGCAGTGCGCAGTCTACCCATTGTGCGAAACTATTATGACGCGAATAAATGCGCTTAAAATGCGTCATTTCTGAAAAATCAGATGATCAGCAATCGCTGCTGGAACTCCGCGATTGTTCATGCGTTCTCAAAGCCCACAAATTCAGGCTGACCGTCACATTATGACACCTGAGCCCGCGTCCGAATCGTCCGTGCGCGCTACGCCACAGGTCTTTGTTTATGTGCTGCGGGGCGCTGATTTGCGCACTATTTAACCTTGACCGGCATTAACCTGCGCGATAATCAATCGCTTTAATCACTACCTGAGCGATTGTTCCGGTCTTGCCTTCCAAGCGCGCGGACCGTTGGACATGGTTTCAGCAAGCACGCAATCTTCCGTCTTCTGAATGGGAGGCTCGAGGCAAGCGTGAACGCTTCTAGGGATGGGGTCTGCTCTCGATTTATTGGTCCGGCATATACAATTGCCGGACTGGTGGGTTTGAGTGCAAAACTACCCAGGTAGGGAGCGACTTTCCGTTCCTTATTGAATGAGTGAGCATAAGGCTCTGCGATGGCACGCCTGACTACCTGAGCGATTTTCGGGTCTGGCAAGCTTAAGCGACTGAGGGACTTCATGGCCTACAATATCGAAGGAAAGCCTCTCACCGACGATGCAGATCGCTTTGGCGCCTCGCGGCCCCCACGTGACCTCTTGGCCTCAATAGCGTCCGACGCAAACGGCCGAGACGCGGCGCGAAACGCGGCAGAAGTGATTTCTCATCCGAACGGCGGCGCGATTGGGACAGTCCCAGTTGGCGGCCCCCTCAAGCGCGCATTCGATATCGCTGCAGCTTTATGCATTATCCTCTTGACGCTTCCCCTCATCCTCGCAACGACGCTGCTGGCCGCCTTGCTCGGTGGCGGGCCGATGCTCTACGCCCATACGCGTGTCGGCTTTCGCGGTAAGGAATTTCAGTGCCTGAAGTTCCGCACCATGGTCGTGGATTCCGAACAGCGGTTGGCGGAGTATCTGGCGTCCAATCCCGCCGCCGCAGAGCAATGGCTCCAGGACCGGAAATTGCGCGACGATCCCAGGGTCACCTGGGTCGGCAAAATTCTTCGCAAAACGAGCCTGGACGAGTTGCCCCAGCTTCTAAATGTCGTGCGTGGAGATATGAGCCTCGTTGGTCCACGACCTATAGTTGCGGATGAGCTTCCCCGATATGGCGCGCGCCGCGCCGCCTATCTTTCCGCGCGTCCTGGCATGACGGGCCTGTGGCAGGTGAGCGGACGTAATAATACGACTTACGACCGGCGCACCGAACTGGACGAATCCTACGTCAAGAACTGGACGCTGGTAGGCGACATCGGCATCATCCTGCGCACAGTGCCTGAAATGCTGCCGTCTTCCCGGGCGTCATAAAAGAACTGCGAACATGTGCTCTGGCGGCCCAGTCAGCCACATGACGCGGTAATGCATCCGGGGCGGGAGGCTTGAGCGCTTGGGGATCTAAAAAGCGCAAGCCGATCTTGATCCGACGCTAAATTGCGGAGACAGTTTGAAAGTCGCGATCATACATTATTGGCTGATTGGCATGCGCGGAGGAGAGCGCGTCGTCGAGCGGCTTCTTCATCTTTATCCCCAAGCGGACATTTTCACCCACGTTTATGATCCAAGTCGTGTGTCGGATAAGATCCGCGCCGCGAACGTAAAAACGACGTTCATTCAAAAACTGCCGGGCGCAGTAAAACATTATCAAAAGTATTTGCCGCTGATGCCGCGCGCGCTCGAGGCGCTCGATCTTCGCGAATACGATCTTGTGATCAGCAGCGAGTCCGGCCCCGCAAAAGGCGTGATCACGCGCCCCGACGCAACTCATGTCTGCTATTGTCATTCACCCATGCGCTATTTGTGGGATCAGGCCGCGCTCTATCGCGAGAACGCGGGTTTTTTCGCGCGCATGGGCATGGACGTTTTTTCGCCTTCGCTTCGTCTTTGGGATGTGAGCAGCGCACAACGGGTCGATCGCTTTATTTCGAACTCAAACTTCGTATCGCGGCGCATCAGCAAATATTATCGGCGCGACTCGGACATCGTGTATCCGCCGGTAGACGTTGACGCCTTCGAGATTTCCTCCCAGGTCAGCCCGCATTATCTTTGGCTCGGCCAGCTCACCGCTTACAAACGCCCCGACATCGCCATCGAAGCCTTTAACCGCTTGGGCCTGCCATTGCTGGTCATCGGCGAGGGCGAGATGGAAGCGCAATTGAAACGCCGAGCGAAACCCAACATTTCCTTCAAGAAAGGGCTGTCTTTCGCCGAATTGAAACAGGCATATCAGACCTCCCGCGGCCTTATCTTCACCGCGGAGGAAGACTTCGGCATTGTTCCCGTGGAGATGATGGCGTCGGGCCGGCCGGTTCTGGCTTATGGCCGCGGCGGCGCTCTCGACACCGTAGTCAACAATGTATCCGGGAGGTTTTTTCACGAGCAAAGCGTGGACAGCCTGGTCCATGCGCTTGATGACTTTGAAAAATGGCTTCCCGCATTCTCGCCTGTCGAGGGCAAACGCAGCATGGACAAGTTCCGCCCGGAAAATTTCGATGCAGGCGTCCTTGCGTCCGTTCGCCTCGCTACGAGCGCGAACGTCAGCGCACAGAAAATCCGAACGACTGAGTTGGCGCTTGTTTCGCACGGCTAAGCGCGCTCCTGTCGAAGCCGCTCTGCAGTGCTGTATTACTGGACGAAATATTTGCTGGCGTAATTGGCCGGGTGCGCAGTGTCCGTCGGCGCTAGCTGGCGTTTGGCTCGAGGATTAACGAAGTTCAGCGCCAGACCGGAAACAAAAGCGCCGGATTCCTCAAGATCATTTACCACGCGCCGGATTCTCTCGGTGGGCGTTTTGCTCCACCGCGCGACAATAATGGTTTGATCCGATTGCACGGCGATAATGCGCGACTCGCTCGCCGCCGTCGTCGCCGGCGCATTCAGGACAATCAAGTCATAACGGGCGCGGGCGCGGCTCAGCAATTCGGCCATCGCGGGCGAGCTGAAGACGTTTTTCGGCGTGTAGAGCGCTTCGATAGCCGGCAAGATATCCAGGCCTGTCGCAGCGTCCGTGATGATCGCATCGGCGAATGAAACGTCGCCAGCCACAACGTCCAGCACTCCTGCACTGGGCGAAAGACCCAAGCATTTGGCGATCAGCCTGCGACGTAAATCGCAATCGATGATGAGGATCTTTTGTCCTGACATGGCGGCGATTTGCGCGAGACACAGCGCCGTCGTGGTTTTTCCGTCATGCGCGCGAACCGACGTCACGCACACGAGCTTCGCTGGACCGGTCTGAACCGAGTACATAATTGCGGTGCGCAGATTGCGAATGCTTTCGGCGAAAGCGGACAACGGTTTTTCGAGAATATAATTCCAAGGCGTGCGAGACCCGGCCGGCAGAGGTTTTAAGTCTGACGCTCGCAATACTGGAATTGAAGCGATCGCGCGCCGGCCGGTCTTTCTTAAGGCGTCGCCGGCGCCTCTGACGCCTTTGTCCATTTGGTCGATCAGTATGCCAGCCATCAGGCCACACATGACTCCCAACACAAGGCTCACGGCAAACAGGACCGGCGCACTTAGCGACAAAGAGCGCGCAGGCGTTCCAGGTTCCGCCGCCTGTTTCATCTGCTCAAGTTCTGCGGGTCGCATCCCAACCAGCTCTTGATAGCGCTGGCGGAAATTATCATAGACGCCGCGCTGCGCTTCCAGGTCCCGTTCAAGACCCGAGAGCTCGCTCGCCGCCGGACTATCGGGGCGTGGCCTGACAAGGCCGGTAAGATTGTGTTTCGCCTTAAACGCCTCCAGCGCCAATTCCTTTTGGCGAATCTCGATCAACAAATCGTCGAGGCGCTGTGACAGCCACTCATTCGCGGCCGCCTGTGCGGCAAAGCGCTTCGCCATTTGCCCATCGAGATAAACGTCAACAACTGCATTTGAGACGTCGGCTGCTTTTTCGGGGTTGTTGGAGACTGCGGTCACCTCCAACACATAGCTATTGCTTTTTTGCTGTATGCTCAAAGACCGCTCAAGGGCTTTGATAATCTTAGCTCGAGTCCCTGATGGTTGCCGCGCGCTTGAGATGCCGGCTTTTGTAAGCAGCGCCGTAAAGGCTGCGGGCGTACGCAACGCGGCGTTCCATTCGGGATCGTTATCGAGTCTCAGTCTGTCGATCACTTTTCCGATCAATATTGGTGAACGAAGAACCGCTAGTTCTGCATCAACCTCTGTTTGTTCGGCAGGTGGAAGTTTTCCGGCATCTCCGCCCAACAACGCCTGATGCGTGGGAGGCAGGAGCACCATGGCAGTGGCCACGTATTTCTTCGGCGCGTTGAGGACAGCGGCAAACATCAGCGCGGTAACGGCGAAAGTTACGATTCCGATCGTCCAATGCCGGCGCATCAATAGCCCGATGGCGGAACGAACGCCGGGCCCGTCGTCAGCGGCGGCCGAAAGCATTCGCCTTTGAACTCCCGACTTTCGCGCTTGAGGATCGAAATTCATCGAACGCTTTCGCAAAACGCAGCATAAAATCGCATCCTATCGCCGCGCGCGGGTCGCGACTACACAGGTCGCGCGCCGCAAATCGGATGCCCATCAGAGATTGTCTTTTACGCCGCGTTCGTCTCAACAGGCCCATAGGACGGACGCCAAAACTATGCGTCTTAGAAGATGCGCTCGCCTATCCGCACGGTGTCGCCGGG